>NZ_JBZGBY010000022.1:0-78725 GCF_059159975.1 Cellulosimicrobium sp. BMG9.22
ACCCTGGTCCTCACTCACCCGGGCAGGCCCGCGGTGCCGCGCCGAGCATGTCGTTGCGGCTCGTCCTAGGCATCCGGCCGGCCACAACGGTCTGCTCGACCGGCTACGACCGCATGGTCGCCACGAGCACGACCGCGCCGGCTCGCCCGGCACGGCCCGCGCTGGCAGCGGTTGCCGTCGTCACCGGACCACGGTAATCCTTGGCGGAACCACGGTTCTACCTCGCGCGACCAGGGTTCTACCTCGGCAGACCACGGCTCTACCTCGGCGGACCCGGGGCACCGCCACGGTGCGATGACGGCTGAGCGGGCGGGGCGGCGTCGGATGCGAAGGGCGTCAAGGCCGCGCTCCTCAAACCCACGGCTGACAGACCACGGTGACGGCGCGGCCAGCCCGAGCACCGACGCCGCCCCGTCCGCGGACCCGACCACGAACCGCCCAGCCGAGCCCGAACACCGGCGCCGCCTCGCACGCGGATCCGACCGCGAGCCGCCACCGAGCGGTGTCGGGGATCAGTACAGGCTGATCGCGAGGCGCTGGCGGGCCTTGCCGACGCGGGGGTCGGTCGGGCCGATGATCTCGAAGTAGTCGAGGAGGCGGACGCGGAGCTTCTCCTTGCCGTCGGCGTCCGCCCCGGGCAGGAGGTCGAGGAGGCGGCCGAGCGCGTCGTCGACGTGTCCTCCGAGCAGGTCGAGGTCGGCGATCGCCAGCTGGGCGTCGAGGTCGTCGGGAGCTGCGGCGGCGGCCGCGCGCGCGGTCGCGAGGTCCGCGTCGCGCGTGCGCTGCAGGAGCCGAACCTGCGCTAGGCCGGCGACGGCGAGCGCGTCCTTCGGGTCCTGCTTGATCGCCTTCTGGTAGGCCGCGACGGCCGCGTCGAGGTCGTCGCGCTCGATCGCGTCGTACGCCTCCTGGTGCAGCGGCGGAAGCTCGGGCTCGGGCTCCGGCGTGGTCTCCGTGGGCACCTGGGGCGCCGCCTCGCCGTCCGCGCCCTGCGCGGGCGCGCGACCCGTGACGCCGTTCGCCTCGGCCGCCTCGAGCATCTGATCGAGCACGGCGCGGACCTGCTCGGCGGGCGCCGCGCCCTGGAACAGCGGGACGGGCTGGCCCTGGAGCACGGCCACGACCGTCGGCACGCCCTGCACCTGGAACGCCGCCGCGACCTGCGGGTACGCCTGCGCGTCGACGCGCGCGAGCAGGAACCGGCCCGCGTACTCGTCGGCGAGCGCGCCCAGGTCGGTGCCGAGCTGCGCGTTGGCCTGGTCGGTGGGGATCCACAGCAGCACCACGACGGGGTACTGCGTGGAGTCCTGGACCAGCTGGCCGAAGGTCTCCTCGGTCACGTCGACGACGTACCCGCCTGCGGCGGGAGCGCCGCCCTCGGCACCCGGAGGGGGTGCCTGCGGCCTGGTCAGCGCGGAGAGGTCGACCGCTCCTCGCACGTCGAACGCGGGCTGCTGGGTGGGTTCGCTCATGGGTGCATCCTACGGACGGTCAGGCAGGGATCACTGGTTCGCGATCGAGGTCGCGACGTGCGTGTAGCCGAGCAGGCGCGGCGTCTCCTCGCTGTCCGCCGGCGGGATGTACATCGCAACGATGTCGTTGTACCCGACCTTGAGGACGTTCGTCGGCGCGGCCGCCCCGAAGAGCGCCTTCTGCGTCTCCGTCGTCGGGCTCACGAAGCCGCCCGCCTCGACCTGGAACGTCTCGAGCGACGACAGCGCCGCCATGACCATCGCCCCGCCGTCGGCGGTGCGCACGGCCCGGACGGGCTCCTCGGTCGTCGCGAACGTCAGGGTGCGGCTGCCCGCCGCGGTCTCGAGCGGCACCCGGTGACGCTCCGCCTCGGCGGCGAGGAACTGGCGCAGCGTGTCGTCCGGGAACGCCGCGGCGAAGCCCGAGCCCGCGCCGAGGTTGAGCACGTCGACGTACTGCGCGACGGCGTCCGTCGGGGTGATCTGGAGCGAGTCGTCGTCGGGAGCGACGGCCTCGCTCCCGATGCTCGGGTCGGCGAAGCTCGGCATCGTGACGCCCGGCAGCAGCGGGACGAAGCCCCAGAGCGCGTACTGGTCGCGCGCACCCGCCTGCTCGAGCGCGACCAGCCGCGGCGACTCGAGGTTCTCCGGCTGGACGCTCACGGCGTACGAGGTGCGGGCCCAGGTCTGCGTCGTCGGGATGATCGTCTGCTGGACCTCGGTGGGGATCTCGGTCACGAGGTCGCTGTTGCCGCGAGCCGCGGCGACGGCGAGCTGGCTCGTCCGGATCCCGAGGGCGGGCCCGGTGACGCGGCCCTCGAGCTGCGCCGGGTCGTTCGCCTCGCCGGCCGCCGTGAGCGCGGCACCGACGGCGTCGAGCACCTCGGTCTCCTGGCCCTCGCTGAGCACGGGCGGCGGCGGGTCCTGCGTCTCGTCGGGCTGCGGCGTCGGGAGCGGCGCGGTGCAGCCGGCCAGCAGGACCGCACCGACTAGCCCGGTGGTCACGCCGAGGTGGCGGCGGGCACGGCGCGTGCGGGCCGTGGCTCGGGTGGTGGTGGTCATCGCGTGGTGTCCTTCGTCTCGTCCGCCGTGTCGTGCGGGTCCGCGGGCCGCTGCGCGTCGGGCGTCGTGCTCGCACTGAACCCCCAGGCGCGGCGCCAGGCGTCGGCGCGGGTCGTCGCGCTGTCCTGCGCGGTGGGGTGGCCGTCCGTCGCCTCGACCGTCGGCTGGGCGGCGGTCTTCGGGCGCCGCTCCCCCCGGGGGACGACGGGGATCTGCCCGGTCAGCCACGCGCGTCGCGGCTTCTGGGGCGCCGCCTGCTGCTGCGCGAGCCGCTGGGCGTCCTCGCGCTCGCGCAGCTCGCGGCGCGTGAGCATCCGCACCTGGGCGGTGTCGGTCAGCGCCTCGCCCGAGGTCGCGCCTGTGCCCGACGACGGCGCGTCGGTCGCGGGCGCGGTCGCCTCAGTGGTCGTCGCCGCCGGGCTGCGTCCTGTCGTCGGCCCGCGGCGCTTCGGGCGCAGGCTCGCCGCGCCGATGCCCAGGCCGAGCAGGATGAGCACCGCGCCGCCGATCACGCCCGGCCACAGGAACGGGGTCTCGACCTCTCGCGGCCACGAGAGCTCGAGCGTCGGCGCGACCGCGCCCTCGCCCACCCCGGCGGCCAGGAGCTGGAAACGGCCCTGCTGGTCCGACCAGCGCAGGCTCGCCGAGCCGGTGCCCGACGACTCCTCGAGCCACATGTCCGAGCCGGCCGGGTCCGCGCCGACGACGGGAGCCTCGTCTGCGGGCGTCTCACCCTCCGCAGGAGCCTCGCCCTCTGCTGGGGTCTCGGCCGGCTCCGGGGTCTCGGGGACGACGGCGCGCGTCGTGAGGGCGTCCCAGTCGGACAACCCCGTGACCACGCCGTGCGGGTCCGGGCCGACCCATCCCGTGACGTCGACCTCGCGACCGATCGCGAGCGTCACCTGCTGCTCGCCCGGCACGGTCGCGCGGATCGTGACGTCCTCCGCGACGAGGTCCAGGACCCCGGGATCGGTGACGAGCATGGTCCCGTCGCCCGTGAACGCCGTGGTCGCCACGACCGTGTCGCTGTCCCGCCACACCGTGGCGGACGCGACGCCGAGGCCGACGGCGGCGAGTCCTCCCACGAGCAGGAGGGCGGCGATGATTCGTTGCAGCACCGAGCTTCCCTTCGTCGATCGACGTTCCAGGATAGGTGCGAAACTCCTCGTCGATCGACTGCTGGCTCTCCCGGGCGGATCCTCACGAACCGTTCACGCCCTCCTTCCGGTCCGGTCCCACGAACATCGTGATCGCTGGCCGCGGCCAGCGGCCGGTCGCCGGTCCGTTCCCGGGCGCAGCGCCCCGATCCTCGTCTTTCGGGCACCATTCCGGGTATTCAGGACAGGGCGATCCCCGTATCCTGGTCGAAGCACGGCGGGGCCGTGGTGTGACCGCCGCCCCCTCAACCGGCTCTGGGGGCACCCGCCAGGGCCGGCGGGCAGCCGCCCAGCAGCGGCGAACCCGCGACGAACAGCACCGGAGGTCATCGACGTGTCCGACGAGCGCACGCTCTTCCCCATCACCATGCGTGGCTACGACCGCATCCAGGTCGAGTCCCAGCTCGCGAAGCTGGAGAAGGCGCTCGAGGACGCGCGCTCGCGCGTCGAGGCCGCGGACTCGCGCGCCATGCAGCTCACGAGCGAGCTGGGCGACGCCCAGCGTCAGCTCCGCGAGGCCGATCGTCCGTCGTACGCCGGCCTCGGGTCACGCATCGAGCAGCTGATGCGGTCCGCGGAGGAGCAGTCGGCGGACATCCTCTCCCAGGCGAACGCCCAGGCCGCGGACATCATGGCGCGCGCGAAGCTCTCCGCGGGCCAGGTCCGGTCGCGCGCGGAGAACGAGGTCGCGGAGCTGCTCAACAGCGCGCGGCTGGAGTCGGAGGAGATCCGGTCGACGAGCGCGTCGGAGGCCGAGGGCACGCTCCTCAGCGCCCAGCGTCGGGCCGAGGAGCTCGTGGGCTCGGCCGAGCGCGAGGCGGCTCGCATCCAGAGCATCGTCGCGACGGAGGAGAGCGAGCGCCGTGCGTCGCTCGAGCGTGAGCTCGGGACGCTGCGCGCCACCGTCGAGCGGGAGACCACCGAGCTCCGGGTCGCCACGGAGCGCGAGGCGGCCGAGCTGCGCGCCCGGGTCGCGGCCGAGACCGCGGCGCAGCGCGAGAGCGCGGAGCGCGAGTCCTCCGAGCTCCTCGAGAACGCTCGCCGCGAGGCGCAGCGCCAGGTCGACGAGGCGCAGCGGAAGGCGACCGAGGCCGCCAACGCGGTGACCTCCGAGATGGAGGAGCTGCGCGACAGGGCCCGCACGGCGCTCGCCGACGCCGAGCTCGAGGTCGTCCGCCGCCGCGAGGGGGCCGAGCGTGAGAACGCGGAGCGGCACACGGCTGCCAAGGCCGAGACGGAGAAGCTCGTCACGACCGCCGAGGAGCACGCCGCCGAGGCGGAGAAGCGCGTCGCGCTCGCGCTCGAGCAGGCGGAGAAGGTGCGCGCCGAGTCTGACGCCTACCTCAAGGAGCTCATGGGGACGGCGCGCCGCAACGCGGACCGCATCGTCGCGGAGGCGCGCGAGTTCGCCGAGCAGACCGTGAGCGACGCGAAGGCGGAGGCGGAGCAGCAGCGGGGTGCCGCGCAGCGTCAGCTCGAGGACCTCACGCGCCAGCACGACTCGATCAACACCTATCTCGACGAGCTGAGGGGTCTGCTCGGCAGCGAGAACGAAGCGGCCGCCAAGGCGCCCCCCACGGCGCCCGCCGTCCCGTCGGGCACGCCGGCCCAGCAGGCGCGAGCGGCCACGCTCCTCACGGCGGACCTTCCCGCCGTCCCCGAGGACGCCGCGCAGCAGCAGGTGGGGACGGTCGACACGCCGCCCGCGAAGCGTCGGGGGTCGACGCCGGCCGCGGCGGACACCGAGACCGACGCCCCCGCGCCCGCCTGACGGGAGATCGCGTCCCGTGGTCGCCTCGGTCCCCGATGCTTCCGCTGCCGCCGACGACTGGCGGCGGCAGCGGACGGAGGCCGCCGCCCACCAGCAGCGTGAGCTCGACCGGCGCCGGGCACGCGAGACCGAGGCGGCCCGGGCCCTGCTCGCCGGCTTCGTCGCCGACGCGCGAGCGCGAGGGCTCGAGCCCGAGCCGTTGCGCGCTCGCGCGTTCGACGGCTCGGCCACCTACCGGACGCCGCTGCGGGGCTGGTACCTGCGCCGCAACCGGAGCGTCGCCGTCGGGACCGACGGCGAGTTCTACGTGCTCAGCGTCCCCGGCAGCCTCGTCGCCCGCGTGCGCGGAACGACGGTCGAGCCCTCGGACCCGCCGCTCGTGCTCGGCAAGGGCGGCCGTGACGGTGAGTCGATCGACCTCGCGGACGCCCTCGCGCTCGTGCTCGACGCGCGCTGACCCGGGGTCAGCTCGACGCGCGCGCCAGGAGGTCCGCCAGCGCGTCCGCGACCGCGGCGGGGTCCTCGATCGCGCTCATGTGGCCCGCGCCGGTGACCTGGACGAGCCGGGCGTCCTGTGCGGCGGCGGTCATGTGCTCCGCCTCGGCGACCGGTGCGACGACGTCCTCCTCTCCCACGACGACCGCGACCGGGCCCGCGAAGGACTCGAGCACGTGGGTGCGGTCGGGCCGCGCCGCCATGGCGCGCTGCGTCCAGGCGACGCCGACGGGCCGCTGACCCCGGATCCACTCCTCGAGCCGCGCGGTGAGGTGCTTGCGCGCGGCCTTGCTCGTCTCCCCCAGGAGCACCCCGGGCATCCCGAGGACCGCCTCCACCGTCTGGTCGGCCGTCACCTGGTCCGCGATCCGCAGCCGGTTCGCCCGGGCCTCGTCGGTGTCGGCGGTGGACTTGGTGTCCACAAGACCGAGACCGGCGACGACGTCGGGGCGACGCTCCGCCAGCGCGAGCGCGACGTAGCCGCCCAGCGACAGCCCGGCGACCACGGCGCGTGTCACGCCGATGCGCGAGAGCGCCGCGACCGTGGCGTCGGCGGAGGTCTCGAGCGAGGGCGGGTCGCCGGCGACCGGGCTCCCTCCGAGACCCGGCAGGTCGACGGCGACGACGGTCGGTTCGCCGGGGAGCATCGCCGCGACCTCCGCCCACATGCGGTGGTCCAGGGGGAAACCGTGCAGCAGCACGAGCGGGAGGCCGTGGCCCTCGCGCAGCGTGAAGGTCTCGAGCGATGGCGTCGTCACGTCGTCTCCTCAGGTGGTCGTCGTCGCGTCCCGCGTCCCACGCTGCCACGTCGTCGCCGACCCTGCCGAGGCAGCGGGCCGGGCCCTCAGTCGGCGACGCCGTCCGAGCGGCTCGCGTCGTAGCTCGGCTGGTCCGAGTCGGCGGTGTCGCGGTCCGCGGTCTGCACGCCCGACGCCGCGGCCGGGCCGTCGTCCGAACCGTCGCCCGACCACTGCGTGGGCAGCGGGAGCGGGAACCCGGGCCGCACGTGGCCGACGATCTCGTCGAGCACGCGCCGCACCGACGGCTCCCCCACCCACAGGTGCTTCGCGCCGTCGACCCCGATGACCTCGGCGTTGCGCACGCGCGCGAAGCGTCGCCGTGCCTCGTCGGGACGCAGGTAGTCGTCGAGCTCGGGGACGAGCACGACGAGCGGCCTGCCGAACGCGTCCCACCGGTCGAGGTCCTCGTCGGTCGCGCGGTGCAACGGAGGCGAGAGCAGGATCGCGCCCTCGACGGCCGGGTCCGTCCCGTGCTTGAGCGCGAGCTCGGTCCCGAACGACCAGCCCACGAGCCACCGGTGCGGCAGGTCGCGGAACTCGGCGAGCTCGATCGCCGCGGCGACGTCGAGACGTTCCGCCGCGCCGCCGTCGAACGTGCCCTCGCTCGTGCCCCGCGGCGACGACGTGCCGCGCGTGTTGAACCGCAGGACCGCGAGGTCCGCGAGCGCCGGCAACCGCCAGGCCGCCTTGCGGTAGACGTGGGAGTCCATGTACCCGCCGTGGGTCGGCAGCGGGTGCAGCGTGACGAGGGTCGCGACGGGGTCGCGGTCCACGGGGAGGGCGAGCTCGCCGACGAGCGTCAGCCCGTCCGCGGTGTGCAGCTCGACGTCCTCGCGCCGCGCCGGCAGGACGGTCGTGGACCGGATGGGGGTCGGTTCGGGGGCCGGCGCGGCGGCGGGCCCAGGTGCGGTGCTCATCGACCCCGAGCCTAGTTCGTCACCGCGGTCGACGGCGGCCGCGCGCCTGCCAGCAGGCCGTGTGCCAGTGCCGGCGCTGCTCGAGCGCCGTCTCGGCCCCGAAGAACGAGTCCTCCTGCCAGGCGACGACGTGCCCCGTCCCGGGCGGGATCTCCTGGTTGCAGCCCGGGCAGACGTAGGACTTCGCGCCGCCGCGGACCGTGCGGACCGACCACTCGCCGTCGGACCCGGACTCGCGCCGTGCGCCACCGAGCGCACGGTCCAGGTCGAGGGGTGCGGGCTCCGCACCCCAGGGGCGCTTGCGGGAGGGTCGACGGGACGGCATGCCCACCATTCTCACCCGGCGGGCACGCCGCGTGCCGGGCGCCCTTGCCGGCAGGTCGGTGCTCCCAGCAAGGATTCAGCCTCGCCCGCTAGAGTGTCCGCGCCGGTGCTGCACCCGGCGCTCGGCCGCGAGGCGACCCGACCCCGGGACGCCGAGGACCGCCGTCGTGCCGGTGCGGCCCAGACCCGACGGCCACGCGCCGTCCCACCGACCGAAGGACTCCTACTCGTGAAGCACCGCACCCTGCGCGGCGTCGCCGCGCTCACCCTGGGCGCTGCCCTCGTCCTCTCCGGCTGCTCGTCCGACGGCGGCTCCGGCGACGAGTCGCCGTCGAGCCCGTCCGCGACCGACGGCGAGACCGACGGCGCGACGTCGTCGCCCGAGGACATCGCGGTTCTCGAGGCCGTGACGGTCACCGGCGACCCGGGCACCGAACCGACCCTCGCGTTCGAGTCCCCGCTCGAGGTCTCCGGCCCGGCCGCCCTCTCGCTGAGCGACGGCGACGGCGACGAGGTCGCCGAGGGCCAGGAGGTCACGCTGAACCAGGCGGCCTACTCCGGTGCGGACGGATCGAAGCTCGGGTCGTCCTGGGAGGACGACTCGGCACAGCCGGTCGTGCTCGACGACACCGTGTACCCGCAGCTGCTCGACGTGCTCGTCGGCAAGAAGGTCGGTACGCGCTTCCTCTTCGCCGCACCGGGCCAGGACGGCACGGTGGTCCTCACCGTCGGCGAGGTCGTCTCGGCGAAGGACGTGCCGAGCGTCGACGACGTCCCCTCGCGCGCCGAGGGCGAGGCCGTGACGCCGGCCGAGGGCCTGCCCGTCGTCACGCTCGACGACACGGGCAAGCCGAGCGTCGCGATTCCCGAGGGCTACACCGCCCCGACCGAGCTCGTCGTGCAGCCGCTCATCAAGGGCACCGGCCCGGAGATCACGGCGGACCAGACCGTCATCGCGCACTACACGGGCTGGAAGCTCGACGGCGAGCAGTTCGACTCGTCCTGGGACCGCGGCGAGCCGTCGACGTTCCCGCTGACCGGCGTCGTCGCGGGATGGACGCAGGGCCTCGCCGGGCAGACCGTCGGCAGCCAGGTCCTCCTCGTGATCCCGCCGTCGCTCGGCTACGGCGCGAACGAGGGGCACGAGCTGCAGAACGAGACGCTCGTGTTCGTCGTGGACCTCCTCGCGGCGTACTGACCGACGCCCCGAGCGCGAAGGGCCGCACCCTCTGGGGTGCGGCCCTTCGTGCGTCCGGGCCGGGCGCTCGTCCGGGCAGCCAGGCGGCGGCCCGTAGGCTCGAGGCATGACGGATGCTTCGCCGACCCCTGTCTCCCCGCCCTCCACGGTGCCCGACGGCGGCGCGCCGGCCGCTCCTGCCGTGTCGGCCGAGCGCGAGGTGCTCACGTGGGAGACGTTCGGCGTCGCCGCACGGGAGCTCGCCGAGCAGGTCGTCGCGAGCGGCTTCCGGCCCGAGGTCGTCGTCGCGGTCGCGCGCGGCGGGCTGCTTCCCGGCGGTGCGGTCGCCTACGCGCTCGGCACCAAGGGCGTCGGGACGCTGAACGTCGAGTTCTACACGGACATCGGCCAGACCCTCACCGACCCGCGCGTCCTCCCGCCGCTCATGGACACGTCCGACCTGCCGGGCGCGCACGTCCTCGTGGTCGACGACGTCGCCGACTCGGGCCGCACGCTCGCCCTGGTCATGGAGATGCTGAGCGACCACGGCGCGGAGACGCGCTCCGCGGTGCTCTACACCAAGCCGCGCACGATCATCCAGCCGGACTACTCGTGGAAGGACACCGACCTCTGGATCACGTTCCCGTGGTCGGCCGACCCGCCCGTCGAGGGCGCGCAGTCCCGCCCGAACGACTGACCGACGATCACGAACGGCCGCACCCCGCGGGGGACGGCCGTTCGTCGTCTGTCAGGGTCGCGCGGGCTCAGAAGTCCCAGTCGTCGTCCTCGGTGTTGACGGCCTTGCCGATGACGTACGACGAGCCGGACCCGGAGAAGAAGTCGTGGTTCTCGTCGGCGTTGGGCGACAGGGCCGAGAGGATCGCCGGGTTGACGTCGGCCTCGTCCTTGGGGAAGAGCGCCTCGTAGCCGAGGTTCATGAGCGCCTTGTTGGCGTTGTACCGCAGGAACTTCTTGACGTCCTCGGTGAGCCCGACGCCGTCGTAGAGGTCCTCCGTGTACTGCACCTCGTTGTCGTACAGCTCGAAGAGCAGCTCGAACGTGTACGCCTTGAGCTCGTCGCGCTCCTGCGGGCTGAGCTTCTCGAGCCCCTTCTGGTACTTGTAGCCGATGTAGTACCCGTGCACGGCCTCGTCGCGGATGATGAGGCGGATGAGGTCGGCCGTGTTGGTGAGCTTGGCACGCGATGACCAGTACATCGGCAGGTAGAAGCCGGAGTAGAAGAGGAACGACTCGAGCAGCGTGCTCGCGACCTTGCGCTTGAGCGGCGAGTCGCCCTTGTAGTACTCCATGACGATCTCGGCCTTGCGCTGCAGGTTCGGGTTCTCCTCCGACCAGCGGAACGCGTCGTCGATCTCGCGCGTCGAGCACAGCGTCGAGAAGATCGACGAGTAGCTCTTGGCGTGCACCGACTCCATGAACGCGATGTTGGTGTACACCGCCTCCTCGTGCGGCGTGATCGCGTCCGGGATCAGCGACACCGCGCCGACCGTGCCCTGGATGGTGTCCAGCAGCGTCAGCCCGGTGAACACGCGCATCGTGAGCTCCTGCTCCTGCGCGGTGAGCGTGTGCCACGACTGGATGTCGTTCGACACCGGCACCTTCTCGGGCAGCCAGAAGTTCCCGACGAGGCGGTCCCACACCTCGAGGTCTTTCTCGTCCTCGAGACGGTTCCAGTTGATCGCGCTCACGCGATCGATGAGCTTGAGCTTCCCCGTGGGCGACATCTGCCTTCTTCTCTCCTGCTGACCCGGACCGACCGGGTCGAACTCGACTGACCGAAACCCTACGTCGTCGGACACCGCGGCGACCGGCGACGAAGGTGAGCCGCACGCTGAGCGGCGGGAGGAGAGAGGGGCGCCGGTCGTGGCGGGCCTGGCGGGAGGCCGCGAGGCACGAGCGGCCGGATGGTAGACCGGCGCCCCTCTCTCCGGACGTCGCGACGGCGGGACCGCCGCGACGTCAGCGACTCACAGCATGCACGAGACGCAGTTCTCCACCTCGGTGCCCTCGAGGGCCATCTGGCGGAGACGGATGTAGTACAGCGTCTTGATGCCCTTGCGCCACGCGTAGATCTGCGCGCGGTTGACGTCACGCGTCGTGACCGAGTCCTTGAAGAACAGCGTGAGGCTCAGGCCCTGGTCGACGTGCTGCGTCGCGGCGGCGTACGTGTCGATGATCTTCTCGTAGCCGATCTCGTACGCGTCCTCGTAGTACTCGAGGTTGTCGTTCGTCAGGTAGGGCGCCGGGTAGTAGACGCGCCCGATCTTGCCCTCCTTGCGGATCTCGATCTTCGACGGCACCGGGTGGATCGACGACGTCGAGTTGTTGATGTAGGAGATCGAGCCGGTCGGCGGGACGGCCTGGAGGTTCTGGTTGTAGATCCCGTGCTCGACGACCGAGGCCTTGAGCGCCTTCCAGTCGTCCTGCGTCGGGATGTGCACGCCGGCGTCGGCGAACAGTGCACGGACGCGGTCGGTCTCGGGCTCCCACACCCGGTCGGTGTACTTGTCGAAGTACTCGCCGCTCGCGTACTTCGAGTCCTCGAAGCCGGCGAACGCGCGACCGCGCTCGATCGCGAGCCGGTTGGAGGCCGCGATCGCGTGGTACGCGACCGTGTAGAAGTAGATGTTCGTGAAGTCGACGCCTTCGGTGGAGCCGTAGTGGATCCGCTCGCGCGCGAGGTAGCCGTGCAGGTTCATCTGCCCGAGGCCGATGGCGTGGCCACCCTCGTTGGCGCGCTTGATCGACGGCACGGACTCGATGCTCGTCTGGTCCGAGACGGCGGTGAGCGCGCGGATCGCGGTGTCGATGGTCTTCGCGAAGTCGGGCGAGTCCATCGCCTTGGCGATGTTCAGCGAGCCGAGGTTGCAGGAGATGTCGCGGCCGACGTGGTCGTACGAGAGGTCCTCGTTGAACGTCGACGGCGTCGAGACCTGGAGGATCTCCGAGCACAGGTTCGAGTGGGTGATGCGGCCCTTGATCGGGTTCGCCTTGTTCACCGTGTCCTCGAACATGATGTACGGGTAGCCGGACTCGAACTGCAGCTCGGCGATCGTCTGGAAGAAGTCGCGCGCCTTGATCTTCGTCTTGCGGATGCGCGAGTCGTCGACCATCTCGTCGTACTTCTCGGTGACCGAGATGTCGGCGAACGGCGTGCCGTAGACGCGCTCGACGTCGTACGGCGAGAAGAGGTACATGTCCTCGTTCTTCTTCGCCAGCTCGAACGTGATGTCCGGGATCACGACGCCGAGGGACAGCGTCTTGATGCGGATCTTCTCGTCCGCGTTCTCGCGCTTGGTGTCGAGGAACCGCATGATGTCCGGGTGGTGCGCGTGCAGGTAGACGGCACCGGCACCCTGGCGCGCGCCGAGCTGGTTCGCGTAGGAGAAGGAGTCCTCGAGGAGCTTCATCACGGGGATGACGCCCGACGACTGGTTCTCGATGTGCTTGATCGGCGCGCCGTGCTCGCGGATGTTCGACAGGAGCAGGGCGACGCCGCCGCCGCGCTTGGAGAGCTGCAGCGCGGAGTTGATGCCGCGCGCGATGGACTCCATGTTGTCCTCGATGCGCAGCAGGAAGCAGGACACGGGCTCGCCGCGCTGCGCCTTGCCGACGTTGAGGAACGTCGGGGTCGCGGGCTGGAACCGGCCCGAGATGACCTCCTCGACGATGTCGAGCGCGGCCTGCTCGTTGCCGTCGGCGAGGCCGAGCGCGACCATGCACACGCGGTCCTCGAAGCGCTCGAGGTAACGCTTGCCGTCGAACGTCTTCAGCGTGTACGAGGTGTAGTACTTGAACGCGCCGAGGAACGTCTCGAACCGGAACTTCTTCGAGTAGGCGAACTCGAACAGCGACTTGACGAACGCGCGGTCGTACTTCCCGAGCACGGCCGGGTCGTAGTACTTGTTCTCGACGAGGTAGTCGAGCTTCTCCGCGAGGTCGTGGAAGAAGACGGTGTTCTGGTTGACGTGCTGCAGGAAGTACTGCCGCGCGGCCTCACGGTCCTTGTCGAACTGGATCTCGCCGTTCGGGCCGTAGAGGTTGAGCATCGCGTTGAGCGCGTGGAAGTCGAGCTGCGCGCTCGTGAGCGGGACCTTGATCTCGCTCACCGTCGCCGACCCACCGCCTGCCACGCTCACGCTGGAATCCGTGACTGTCGTTGCCAAAATCGTCCCAATCCGTCGCGGACGCGCGCGGCGTC
Organism: Cellulosimicrobium sp. BMG9.22; assembly: GCF_059159975.1. Classification (NCBI taxonomy): domain Bacteria; kingdom Bacillati; phylum Actinomycetota; class Actinomycetes; order Micrococcales; family Promicromonosporaceae; genus Cellulosimicrobium; species Cellulosimicrobium sp. BMG9.22. Next base: position 13,398 of record NZ_JBZGBY010000022.1, read on the forward strand.
CTCGGCTGTTCCCAGGAGTTCGAAGGCGTACAGGTAGGGCACCTGGCACTTCGCGGAGATGATGTCGCCGGCGATGCAGTACGCCTCGCCGAAGTTGGTGTTGCCCGCGGCGATGACGCCACGGATCAACGACCGGTTGTGCACGTCGTTCAGGAACTTCACGACCTGACGCGGGACGGCGCCGCCCTCGTTGCCGCCGCCGTAGGTCGGGACCATGAGCACGAAGGGCTCGTCGACCCGCAGGAAGTCGTCGGTCGGACGCACCGGGATGCGCCGCACGTCGATGCCCAGGTGCGGGAGGTCGAGGCGCTGGACGAACCGGTGCGTGTTCTCGCTGACGCTGGAGAAGTACACGAGCGACCCCACGGGGACGCACCTCCGTCCTGCTGAACCTCGCGCGTGCTGTGCCGGGGCCCGCTCTCGCGGGCCGGCGGGTGCGACGGCCGTCACCGGCCGACGCTGCCGGTCACGTCAGGCGACGACCGACGAGACCTTCTGGGCGAGCGCGTTGATCTGGTCGGGCCGGAACCCGGACCAGTGCTCCTCGTCGGCCACGACCACAGGCGCCTGCAGGTAGCCGAGCCCGCGCACGAGCTCGAGCGCCTCGGCGTCCTGGCTGATGTCGACGACCGAGTACTCGATGCCCTTCTTGTCGAGGGCGCGGTACGTCGCGTCGCACTGGACGCAAGCCGGCTTGCTGTAGACCGTGACGCTCATGGGGTGACTCCTCGTCTCTCGCCGCTCTGCCCGGGCGTGGTCCTCGGGGAGGGAGAAGAGTCTCTGACCTCGAAGGACACCGGTGGAACTACGTCTGTGTGATTCGCCAGGAGGCCTCCGGCCCCCTGGGTGTGCAACCACTATACCTAGTGGTCGACACCGTGCCACCGCACTAGATGTCGTGGTTGAACTTCACCCACGCACCTGTGGTAGCAGCCATGGATCTATCGTCCCAGCCCCCTCTGACACGCCCTGAGGAGCGTCATCCACAGCTCGTCGTCCACCGTCGCCGAGGCCGGAATCGGCTCGTTCTCGCCCCCGCCGAGGCGCCGTCCACAGGGTGGGGACGGGGTCGATCCACAGCCTGTGCGGCGCGATGGAGGACGCGTCCATGAGGCCGACACCCGCCGTCGGACAGGGGCGCGCCATCCCGCGAACCGCTCAATCCGGACACGACAGGCATCGAAGTTCTCGGCGTGTCGCGTCCCTTCGGCGTGTCGCCGCTGCGAGCCGTGGGTGCGAGAAGGATCACCCACCCGGCTCGGCCCCGTCCCACGCCCACCCCGCGCGCGCCCGACGCCGCTGACGTGGCTCCGCTCGCCCGACCAGGGTTCTCTCTCGCCCGACCAGGGCTCTACCTGACCGGACCAGGGTTCTACTTCAGCGAACCACGGTTCTACCTCGGCAGGTGCGGCGACGGACGAGCGGGTGGGGCGGAGCGGGCGGGGCGCGGGTCGTGGTGGGTCTGGCGGGAGGCCGCGAGGCACGAGCGGCCGGATGGTAGACCCGCGCCCCCGCCCGTGGAGCCCCACCCGCGGACGCACGCCAGACCCGCGAGGTGCGTCCTGAAGACGGGCGAAGGCCCGCCCGGAAAGTCCGGACGGGCCTTCGGTGCGGAACGGTTCAGGCGGTCTCGTCGACCCCCGGGAGCACGTTCGACGTCGCGAGCCGGCGGTACCAGTGCGCGGAGTCCTTCCACGTGCGCTCGAGCGTCTCGTAGTCGACGCGGATGATGCCGAACCGGCGGTCGTAGCCGTAGCCCCACTCGAAGTTGTCGAGCAGGGACCACGCGAAGTACCCGCGCACGTCGGCGCCGGCGTCGACCGCGGCGCCGACGGCGTCGACGTGGTCGTGCAGGTACGCCACGCGCCGGTCGTCGTGCACGCGGGCGCGGCCGTCGTCGTCGACCGTGACCTCGTCGTCGAACGCGGCGCCGTTCTCGGTGACCATCATGGGCTGGCCGGGGTACGTCTTCGCGACGGACACGAGCAGCTCGGTCATGCCGGCGGGCTCGATGTTCCAGCCCATCGCGGTGTAGGGGCCTGGCTGCTGGACGAACTCGACGTCGGTGACGCCGATCCACGGGCTGTGGGTGGAGGCGCCGTGGCCGTCGTTCTCGGTCCGCTCGCCCTCGCCCGAGAAGTGGCGCACGCGCACGGTCGAGTAGTAGTTCACGCCGAGGATCGACAGCGGCTGGCGCACGGTCTCGAGGTCGCCCTCCTGCACGAACGACCAGTCGCTGACGTGCGCGGTGTCGGCGAGGAGGTCCGCAGGGTACTCCCCGTCGAGGATCGGGCTGAGGAACGCGCGGTTGGCGAGCGCGTCGATCTTGCGCACGGCGTCGAGGTCGGCGTCGGACGTCGGGTCGTCGGGCCGGATGACGTGGAGGTTGAGCGTGACGGACGTCTTGGCGTCCTCGCCGAGCTCGTCGCGGATGGCCTGGACGGCGAGGCCGTGCGCGAGGTTGAGGTGGTGCACGGCAGCGAGCGCCGCGGCGGGCTCGGTGCGGCCGGGCGCGTGCACGCCGGAGCCGTACCCGAGGTAGGCGGAGCACCACGGCTCGTTGAGCGTGGTCCACGTGTCGATGCGGTCACCGAGCTCGCGCGCCATGTGACGGGCGTACTCCGCGAACGCGTACGCGGTGTCGCGGTTGGCCCAGCCGCCCGCGTCCTCGAGCTCCTGGGGAAGGTCCCAGTGGTAGAGCGTGACGACGGGCTTGACGCCCTTCTCGATGAGCGCGTCGACGAGCCGGGAGTAGAACGCCACGCCCTCGGGGTTGATCGGGCCCGTGCCGCCGGGCTGCACGCGCGACCACGCGATGGAGAACCGGTACGCGCCGAGGCCGAGGTCGGCGATGTGCTGCACGTCCTCCTCCCACCGGTGGTAGTGGTCGTCCGCCACGTCGCCGGTGTCACCGTTGAGGATCTTGCCGGGCGTGTGCGAGTACGTGTCCCAGATGGAGGGGGTGCGGCCGCCCTCGGCGGCGGCGCCCTCGATCTGGTAGGAGGCGGTGGCGGAGCCCCAGAGGAAGTCTGTGGGGAACGCCCGGGCGCCCGACGGCGTGGGCGTGGCCCGGGTGCCGACGGCGGACGGCGCGGTGGTGGTCTCGGTGGTCACGGGATCCTCGCTGATCGGTCTCCCCCGGGTCGTCTGCCGCCCGGGTCGTGGCTGTTCGGAGAGCATGCTGTGGAAGCGCTTCCATGCTCTGCGTCCAGGATACGTCCTCGACCAGGGTCTCAGGTCCGGGGCGGCGAGCGCCTGCGAAGAGTGCCGAGCGGGCGGGGCGTCCTCAGCCGATCTCGGCGCACCTGTCGGCAACGGCCTCGCCCGCACGCAGCACGTCGCGCACCCTCAGGTCGTGGTCCGTCACGACGACGTCGGCACGGCGGCCGGCGACGAGGCCGCCGCGGTCGTCGAGGCCGAGCACCCCGGCGGGGGTCCACGACGCTGCCCGGACCGCGTCGACGAGCGGGACGCCCGCGCCCACCGTCTCGCGCACGACGTCGAGCAGGTGGTAGGTCCCGCCCGCGATGGATCCGCCCTCGGCGAGACGGGCGACGCCGTCCGCGACGGTGACGCGCATCGGGCCGAGCTCGTACGCGCCGTCGGGCATCCCCGCGGCCGCCATCGCGTCGGTGACGAGCGCGACGGCGTCGTGCCCGGCGACCGTGCCGTCGGCACCGACGTGCGACCCCACGAGCTCGACGACGCTGCGGGTCGTCCCGTGCGCGAGGTGCGTCCCGTCGGCGACGAGCTCGACGACCATCTCGCCGCGGGCCGCGGCCGCCAGGCATGCCGCGACGGGCCCGGGCTCACGGTGGTGCAACGGCCGCATGCCGTTGAACAGGTGCGTGGCGGTCAGGCGCGCACCCGGTCGCCCGGCGGCGGCGAGCGCCGCGACGCCGGAGGCGATGGCGGCCTCGGTCTGCTCGGTGGTCGCGTCGGTGTGGCCGATCGACGGCACGGCGCCCACCTCGACGAGCGCCTCGATCACTCCCCCGGGCCCGACGACGCCCGGCACCTCGGGCGCGACCGTCATGGTGCGCAGGTGGCCGCGCGCGGCGGCCGCGATCGCGCGCACGAGGTCCGCGTCGCCGTCGAGCATGTCGTCGGGGTTCTGCGCGCCGCAGCGGACCACGGAGAGGAACGGGCCCTCGAGGTGGATGCCGACGATCTCGCCCGCGTCGGCGAGGTCGGCGAGGTTCGCGGTGCGTGCGAGGAGCACGTCGCGTTGCGCGGTGACGAGCGACGCGACGAGGCTGGTCGTGCCGTGCCGCAGGTGCTCGCGCGCGGCGACGCGCGCCTCGTCGAGGCTCGTCGCGTCGGGGAAGCTCGCGCCGCCGCCGCCGTGGTCGTGCAGGTCGACGAGCCCCGGAAGGAGCGTCACGCCCGGCGCCGGCTCGACGGCCCCGTACCCGGCCGCCTCGGCGGCGGCGCGCTCCCCGACCCACTCGATCCGCTCGTCCCGCACGACGACGACCCCGTCCTCGACCACGGTCGTCGGGGTGACGACGCGTCCCGCGAGGACGCGAGGGAAACCGGGCTGCTCGTCGGGGTGAGGGAGGCGTGCGTCGTCGGTCATGGGCCCATTCTGGCGCACTTCGTACACCCGGCGTGCAAACTCGTCAGCGGCCGGACTCCTGGAGCAGACGGCGTGCGCCGCGGCCCAGGTTCAGGGCGAACAGCCGCTGGAACGTCGGCACGGCGAACGCCAGCGGTCGCACCCACCAGAGCACGGGACGGCTGAACACGTCGATGCACCACCACAGGTCGCCCGCGTCGTCACGCTCGACCGCGAACGACTCCTCCCCCACGAACGCGTGCCCGGGCAGCGTCCCGTAACCGAACGCGATCCGGCGCTCGGAACGCTCTACCCAGACGACCTCGCACGGCTCGACCAGGCGCAGGCGACCGACACCGAGGCGCGTCGTCACCCGGGCGCCCGGTACCGCGGCGCGAGGCTCCGTCTCGAGCCGGACCCCCGCGGCCGCGTGGACGCGCCAGGTGAGAAGCTGTTCGCCGAGCCGCACGAGGTCGTCGGGGGTCCGGGGCCGGTCGGTGAGCCGGCGACGCACGCGCAGATGCCGGTACCCCGCGGGCCACGTGCCGGTGCGGGTCGCGCCGACCTCCGGGTAGGTGAACGTCACGTCGTGCTCCTCTCGTGGTCCCGGGCGGGACCGTCCGGTCGGCCGGCCGCGCTCGGTCGGGCAGCGGTGCTCGGCCGAGCGCCGTCGTCGCCGCGGTCGCCGCGGTCGTCGCGGTCCAGCAGGCGCAGCCCGAGCAGCGTGCACAGCACGAAGCCGACCGCGTTGGCGACGCCGTGAGTCGCGGCCATCACGTCGAGCCCCGGGTGGACGAGGCCGAACGCCTCGCCCGCGGCCCACCACAGGGCGAGCAGCATCGACAGCCCGACGGCCACGGCGCCTGTCCAGAACAGCGCCCGCGCTGCGGTGGCCGCCCGGACAGATGCCGATGATGCGCCGGGACGCACGAGCGTGCGGAGCGTCGCGACCGCCGTCGCCCACAGCGCGAGCGTGAGCACGAGCGCGCCGACGAGCTCGGCGACGTCGCCCACGAAGTACCCGACGAGCACCAGCCCTGTCCCGAGCGGGACCCCCCAGGCGCCGGCGTCGGCGAGCCGGTCGCGGTCGGCGAGCCGCGCGACCGTGCCCGCGACCAGCGCCGCGCCGAAGCCGGCGTAGAGCATGTGCGGGACCGTGAGCGCGAGGTACGTCCCGGAGAAGCCGAGCAGGCCCCAGCCGCCGCGCTCCGCGACGAGCGCGCTCGCCCCCACGGCGGGCAGGGCGAGCGCGGTGACGGTCGCGGCGACCGGAGCGAGGCGCACCGTCGTCCCGTCGCCCGAGCGCCGCGCACCCAGACCCGTTCCACCGTGCACACGGGCCCCTCCGAGCGCACGGGCAGCGACGCGGGCGGCCGAAGCGAGCAGCACCCCCGTCGCGAGGGCGAACACCATCGCGAGCACGACGGCCGTCCCGCCCCGGGGCAGCAGGAGGCTCGCCACCGCGGCAGCGCCGACGACCGGCCACGCCGCGCTGCGCGGCGCCGGGACGACGCGCGGGCCGAGCAGCCGCAGCCCGAGCGGCAGCACGACGACCGCCCCGACCGCCAGGAGCAGACCGACGAGCGCCTCTCCGGCCGGGCTCACGTCGGCTCCTGGCGCACGGGCTGTTCGGCAACCTGGCGGACCGGCGCGATCGTGGCACGGCTCGGCGCCCCGTCAGGTGACCGCCGGCCGGCCACGCCACCGTCAGCCGCAGCGACCTCAGCGCCCGGGACGCCCGGTCCGTCGCCGGTCGCCACGGTCGGGGACGCCTCGCGCACGAGTCGCAGCACGTCGTCGACCACCTTCCGCGCGACGGGCAGCCGCGCGAGCCGCACGAGGCTGCCGACGAGCGCCGCCCCGCCGTCGGCCAGACGCCGCGTGCGCGCGAAGCCCGGCGACGCGTCGTGGACCCAGAACAACGTCACCCCGAGCTGCGCCAGCCACAACAGCTCGGGAAGCTGCGCGCGCAGACGCGGCGGGACGGGCGGCGTCGCCCCGGTGACGACCTCCTCGAACAGCCCGCGCGACAGGTCGCGCGCCTCGGCGGACGCCCCGGAGAACGGGCTCGCCGCCGACCCCGGCCGGATCGCGACCGCCACGAACTCACCGCCGAACGCATGGAACGGCGCGAACGCGTCGATCGACGCGCCCCACACGCCGGCCAGGCGCTCGGCGAGCGTCCCGCCCCCGGCGAGCACCGGCGCCGCGCGCTCGGCGTGCTCACGCTGCACCTCGACGTAGAGCTCCTGGACCAGCGCGTCCTTCGACGGGAAGTGGTAGTACGCGTTGCCCGTGCTCACGCCCGCCTCGGCCGCGATCGCCCGCATCGTCGTCCCTTCGTACCCGACGTCCCGCAACATCCGGATCGCGACGTCACGCACCTGAGCCCGCGTCCGCTCCGACTTGACCGTCGCCCCGCTCACCGCACCGGCCGATCGATGCCATTTCTGAACATGTTCAAAAACTATCAGACACGAGAGGACGCGCGGAACGCGACCGAACGAAGACGTATCGACGAAGGCGAGCGAACGAAGACGATGCGACGACGAAGGTGCGACGAAGAGGGCGGACGGGACGGGTTCCGGCGGGTCGTGGCGGGTCTGGCGGGAGGACCCGAGGAACGAGGGTCCGGATGGTAGACCCGCCGGGACCCGTCCCGTCCGCCACCCAACCCAACCCGCGGGCCCAACGAAAGTCAGAAGAGACGCGAGTCCACGTCGTCGACGCCCCGCATCGCGTCGTAGTCCAGCACGAGACACCCGATCCCCCGGTCCGTCGCGAGCACGCGCGCCTGCGGCTTGATCTCCTGCGCGGCGAACACGCCGCGCACGGGCGCCAGCAGGGGGTCGCGGTTGAGCAGCTCGAGGTAGCGCGTGAGCTGCTCGACGCCGTCGATGTCGCCGCGCCGCTTGATCTCCACGGCGACGGTCGCGCCGTCGGCGTCCCTGGCGAGGATGTCGACAGGACCGATGGCCGTCGGGTACTCGCGGCGCACGAGCGTGTGCCCGGTACCGAGCAGCCCGATCTGCGCGGCGAGCATCTCCTGCAGGTGCGCCTCGACGCCGTCCTTGACGAGCCCGGGGTCGATGCCGAGCTCGTGCGAGCTGTCGTGGTGCACGTCGTGCAGCTCGATCTCGAGCCGGTCGTCGGTCTTCGCGTGCTGGACCGCCCAGACCTCGGTCACGCCGCGCTCCCGCGCCTCGTCGGACGGCTCGCGCACGGCGAGCGCGCACGGCGGGCTCATCCAGTTGAGGGGCTTGTACGACCCGCCGTCGGAGTGCAGCAGCACGCTGCCGTCGGCCTTGACGATGAGCACGCGCGTCGCGAGCGGCAGGTGGGCCGAGAGCCGGCCCGTGTAGCGGGCGGAGCAGCGGGCGACGACGAGACGCAAGATGGTTCCTCAGGGTCGTGGTGGGCGGTCGCGGCGGTCGTGCGAGCGCGCCGGTGAGACCGTCAGACGACGACGTCCCGACGGCCGGGAGGTGCGGCCTCCAGCCAGGAGGAGAGTCCCTCGTACGCGGCGCGCGACATCGTCAGCTCGAAGTCCTGGCCGCGGTAGCGGCAGTGCACGAGGTAGGTGTCCGCGACGTCGTCGGCGAACGGCTCGCGACCCGCGATGACGAGGTCGTAGCGCGACCAGGTGCGTGCGGGGCGGATCGAGACGGACCAGAGGCGCCACCAGTCGATCCGTCCGACGCCGTAGTGGGCGATACCCGCGACCCAGGGTGCCCCGGGCACTCCGGCACGGCGCGCACCGCACTCGAACGACCCGACGCGGCGCGAGAGCGCACGCAGCCGCCACACCCCCAGCCCGACCGCGACCAGGACTGCGGCGAGCAGTCCGATCGCGATCCAGGCGGGGAGGGTCATGATCGTGCGGCGTCCGGGGTCAGCGCGCCGGTACGGACTCGACCGAGTCCGCGACGATCGTGACCTGGTTCGCGTCGACGGAGATGAACCCGCCCGAGACGCGCACCTCGACGTTCTCCGCGTCGGCCGCGACGATCCGGACCGATCCCTCGCGCAGCACGGAGAGCAGCGGCGAGTGGTCCGCGAGGATACCGATCTCACCGTCCGCGGCGGGTGCGCTCACGCGCTGGGCGCGGCCCGACCAGATCTTGCGGTCCGCCGCCACGAGGTCGACGTTCAGCTGTGCCACTGGAACTCCTTCATGCCCGGTTCATACCCTCCCGCGGTGTCCGGGACGGTGTTCGGCCCGCGTCGCGCGGCCGGATGTGGTGCGACGACGTGCGGGGCCGGCCCGTTCGGTCCGGCCCCGCACGTGCGTCGGGTCAGGCCCCGTACTCCTTCTGGATACGGGCCCAGTTCGCCTCGAGCATCTCGAGGCCACCGATGTTGTAGAAGGCCTGCTCGGCGATGTGGTCGAACTCGCCGCTCGCGATCTTCTTGAAAGCCTCGATGGTCTCCGACAGGGGCACCGTGGAGCCCTCGACGCCGGTGAACTTCTTGGCCATGTAGGTGTTCTGGGAGAGGAACTGCTGGATACGACGCGCGCGGGCGACGACCGTCTTGTCCTCCTCCGAGAGCTCGTCCACACCGAGGATCGCGATGATGTCCTGCAGCTCCTTGTTGCGCTGCAGGATCTGCTTCACCTGGGTCGCGACGTCGTAGTGCTCCTGGCCCACGTACCGCGGGTCGAGGATGCGCGACGTCGACGTGAGCGGGTCGATCGCCGGGTACAGACCCTTCGAGGCGATCTCGCGGGAGAGCTCCGTCGTCGCGTCGAGGTGGGCGAACGTCGTCGCCGGCGCCGGGTCGGTGTAGTCGTCGGCCGGCACGTAGATCGCCTGCAGCGAGGTGATCGAGTGACCGCGCGTCGAGGTGATGCGCTCCTGCAGGAGGCCCATCTCGTCGGCCAGGTTCGGCTGGTAGCCGACCGCTGACGGCATGCGGCCGAGCAGCGTCGAGACCTCGGAGCCCGCCTGCGTGAAGCGGAAGATGTTGTCGATGAACAGCAGCACGTCCTGGTTGCGCACGTCGCGGAAGTACTCCGCCATCGTCAGCGCCGACAGGGCGACGCGCAGACGCGTGCCCGGCGGCTCGTCCATCTGGCCGAAGACGAGAGCCGTCTTGTCGAAGACCCCCGCCTCCTCCATCTCCGCGATGAGGTCGTTGCCCTCACGCGTGCGCTCGCCGACACCTGCGAACACGGACACACCGCCGTGGTCCTGGGCGACGCGCTGGATCATCTCCTGGATGAGGACCGTCTTGCCGACGCCCGCACCGCCGAAGAGGCCGATCTTGCCACCCTGGACGTACGGGGTGAGCAGGTCGATCGACTTGATGCCGGTCTCGAACATCTCGGTCTTCGACTCGAGCTGGTCGAACGCCGGGGGCTTGCGGTGGATCGGCCAGCGCTCGGTGATCTCGATCTTCTCGCCCGGCGCCGCGTTCAGCACCTCGCCGGTCACGTTGAACACGCGGCCCTTGGTGACGTCGCCGACCGGGACGCTGATCGGCGCGCCGGTGTCGGTGACCTGGGCGCCGCGGACGAGACCGTCCGTCGGCTTGAGCGCGATCGCACGCACGAGCGAGTCGCCCAGGTGCTGGGCGACCTCGAGCATGAGCGTGAAGGACTGCTCCCCCTCACCCTGGGACGAGAGGTCGATCGGCACGGAGAGCGCGTTGTAGATGTCGGGGATCGCGTCCGCCGGGAACTCGATGTCCACGACGGGGCCGATCACTCGCGCGACACGGCCGGTTCCGGGCTCAGCCGGGGCCGCGCCGGAAGCTGCTTCCACGGTGGTGGCGGTCATTGCTTGCCTCGCTTCGCAGTGCCGGTACGCTGCCCGGCGGTTTCGGTCAGGATGTCGGTGATGGTGGTGGCGGCGCGGGACGCGACGGCCTGGCGCCGGGTCATGACGCGGCCAACGCGTCGGCACCCGAGACGATCTCGCTGATCTCCTGGGTGATGTCCGCCTGTCGCGCCTGGTTCGCCAGTCGGGTGTAGTTGCGGATGAGGTCCTCCGCGTTGTCCGTCGCCGTGTGCATCGCGCGCTGACGAGCGGCGAGCTCGGACGCCGCGGCCTCCAGGAGGCAGCTGAAGATGCGGCTGCGCACGTAGCGTGGCAGGAGCGCGTCCAGGACCGCCTCGGGCGAGGGCTCGAAGTCGTACAGCGGGAGCACGTCGTGCTTGCCTGCCGGTGCGACGCCCTCGACGACCTCGAGAGGCAGCATCCGCACGACGCGCGGTCGCTGCGTCACCATGTTCACGAACTGCGTGTACACGATGTGCAGCTCGCTCACGCCGCCGTCGGCCACCGGGGCGAGGAACGCCCCGAGCAGGGTGTCGGCGATCTCGCCGGCCACCTCGGAGTTCGGTGCGTCCGACCCGTACGACCACGAGCCGGCGAGCTGGCGCCCGCGGAACGTGTAGTACGAGACCGCACGACGACCGGACGCGTAGAGCACGACCTCCTTGCCCTCGGCGGTCAGCCGCTCGACGAGCCGCTCCGTCTCGCGCAGGATCGACGCCGAGTAGGCGCCGGCCATGCCACGGTCGGACGCCACCACGAGGACCGCGACACGGTTCGTGTCGCTGCGCTCGCTCGTGAGCGGGTGCTGCGTCGACGTGTGCGTCGCGACCGCCGACACGGCGCGCGTGAGCGCGCGCGCGTACGGCGTCGAGGCGGCGGTGCGGGCGCGCGCCTTGCCGATCCGCGACGCAGCGATGAGCTCCTGCGCGCGGAACATCTTCTTGAGGGACTGCGTCGACTTGATCCGCTGCTTGTAGACGCGCTGGGACCCGGCCATCGTCAGGCCCTCTTCTGCCGGACGATCTGCTCCTGCTCGACGTCCACGGACTCACCCTCGGTGTCGGAGTCGCCCCCGACGAGCGGCGAGCCGTCGCCCTTGAGGAAGCCGGAACGGAAGGCGTCGACCGCCGAGGCGAGCTGCGTCTCCGTCGCGTCCTCGAGCTTTCCGGTCTCCGCGATCGTCGACAGGACGTCGGTGTTGCGGCGCAGGTGCTCGAGCAGCTCGGACTCGAAGCGGCGCACGTCCTCGACCGGGACGTCGTCGATCTTGCCCTTGGTGCCCGCCCAGATGGAGGCGACCTGGTCCTCGACCGGGAACGGCGAGTACTGGCCCTGCTTGAGCAGCTCCATGAGGACCGCACCACGTCGCAGCTGGCCGCGCGACGCCGCGTCGAGGTCGGACGCGAACATCGCGAACGCCTCGAGGGAGCGGTACTGAGCGAGCTCGAGCTTCAGCGTTCCGGAGACCTTCTTCATCGCCTTGACCTGGGCGTCACCGCCGACGCGGGACACCGAGATGCCGACGTCGACGGCGGGGCGCTGGTCGGCGTTGAACAGGTCGGACTGGAGGAAGATCTGCCCGTCGGTGATGGAGATGACGTTCGTCGGGATGTACGCCGAGACGTCGTTCGCCTTGGTCTCGATGACCGGGAGACCTGTCATCGAGCCCGCGCCGAGCTCGTCCGACAGCTTGGCACAACGCTCGAGGAGGCGGGAGTGCAGGTAGAACACGTCACCGGGGTACGCCTCGCGGCCCGGCGGGCGGCGCAGGAGGAGCGACACGGCGCGGTACGCCTCGGCCTGCTTCGACAGGTCGTCGAAGATGATGAGGACGTGCTTGCCGTCGTACATCCAGTGCTGGCCGATGGCCGAACCGGTGTACGGGGCGAGGTACTTGAAGCCGGCCGGGTCGGACGCGGGCGCCGCGACGATCGTCGTGTACTCGAGCGCGCCTGCCTCCTCGAGGGCGCCGCGCACCGCGGCGATCGTCGAGCCCTTCTGGCCGATGGCGACGTAGATGCAGCGGACCTGCTTCGATGGGTCGCCCGACTCCCAGTTCGCCTTCTGGTTGATGATCGTGTCGATCGCGATCGCCGTCTTGCCCGTCTGACGGTCGCCGATGATCAGCTGGCGCTGACCACGACCGATCGGGATCATCGAGTCGATCGCCTTGAGACCGGTCTGCAGCGGCTCGTGGACCGACTTGCGGGCCATGACGCCGGGCGCCTGGAGCTCGAGGGCGCGGCGACCCTCGGTCGCGACCTCGCCGAGGCCGTCGATCGGGTTGCCCAGCGGGTCGACGACGCGACCCAGGTACCCGTCGCCGACGGCGACCGACAGCACCTCACCGGTGCGGCGGACCTCCTGGCCCTCCTCGATACCGGTGAACTCGCCGAGGACGACGACACCGATCTGCCGGACGTCGAGGTTGAGGGCGAGGCCCAGGGTCCCGTCCTCGAAGCGCAGCAGCTCGTTGGCCATCGCGCCCGGCAGGCCCTCGACCTGGGCGATGCCGTCGGCGGCCAGGGTGACCCGGCCCACCTCCTCGGACGCAGCGCCCTCGGGCTCGTAGGACTTCACGAAGCTGTCCAGCGCGGCCCGGATCTCTTCCGGCCGGATCGTCAGCTCAGCCATTGCTCTTCTCCTGTCGTGGCCGCACCTCGTGGTTCGGGTGCGGTCGAACGTTTGTCGGTTGTGCGGCCAAGGGCCGGCAGGACGGTCGTCGGTCGGAAGGTCGCGTCAGCTCACGAGGCGTCGCCGCGCGTCGGCGAGGCGGGACAGCACGGTCGAGTCGACGACGTCGGCGCCCACCTGGACCCGGAGACCGCCGAGCACGCCCGGGTCCACCGTGACGTTGAGCTGCACCGCACGCCCGTAGGCCTGCTCGAGCAGCGCGCCCAGTCGGTCGAGCTGCGCCTGGGACAGCACAGCCCCGGACGTCACCGAGGCGACGAGGCGCTGGCGACGTTCGGCGGCGATGTCACCGATCCAGCCCAGCGTCGGGACGAACCGACGGCCGCGCAGCGCACGCGTCGCGTGCAGCGCGAGGACCTCGGTCACACGATCGACCTTTCCCGCGAGCAGCGTGCGCAGGAAGTCTGCGCGGCGCTCGGGCGCGGTCGTGGAGTCCGACAGGACCTGCCGGGCGTCGCGCTGCCCCACGAAGGTCCGTGAGACGCGGAACAGCTCGTCCTCGACCTTCTCGAGAGCGCCACGGGCCTCGGCGGACGCGAGGACGGCGTCCAGGCCCAGGCGCTCGGTCGCCGCCGCGAGGTCGCGCTCGTGCGCCCACCGTGACCGGACGAGGCCGGCCACGAGGTCGACGACACGACCGTCGAAGCCCGAGCCGAGCACCGCGGTCGCGAGACCCGCCTTGTCCTCGCCGGACCGCGACGGGTCCGCGAGGGACCGGCGCAGAGGCGCGGACTCGTCGAGCGCCGCCGTGACCGCGAAGAGCTGCTCGCCCAGCGCGAGCGCGCCCTCGCCCGCCGAGCGCAGGACCGGCTCGAACCGGTCCCGCGCCTGCGTCAGGGAGTCTCCGCTCGTACCGCGCATCAACGCTCCTCGGAAGCCGTGTTCGCCGCGCTCGCCGCCGCGGGGCCCGCGGCCTCGAGCTCGTCGAGGAACCGGTCGACGACGCGGCTCTGGCGCGCGGAGTCGGCGAGGGACTCGCCGACGATCTTGGACGCGAGCTCCGTCGCGAGCAGACCGACGTCGTTGCGCAGCGAGACCGCGGCCTGCTGACGCTCGGCCTCGATCTGGCGGTGCGCCGTCTCGACGATCCGCGCGGCGTCGTCGGACGCCTTGACACGCAGGTCCGCCACGATGGCCGAGCCCTCGGCGCGCGCCTCCTCGCGGATCTTCGCCGCCTCGGTGCGCGCCTCCTGGAGCTGCTGGTGGTACTCCGCCAGCGCCGCCGCGGCCTCCGCCTGCGCGGACTCCGCCTTGGCCAGCCCGCCCTCGATCTTCGCGGTGCGCTCGTCGAGCACCGCCTGGAACTTGGGCAGGACGGACCGGTAGAAGACGATCGCGATGACGAGCATGATGACGGACGACCACAGGAGGTCGTACCCGGCGGGGAGGAAGAGCTCGATGCCCGAGTGCTCCTCGCCCGTCTCCGCCGCGACGACGAGCGCGGCGTCAGCCAGCGCCGTCATCACGAGAACAGGAAGCCGGCGACGAGACCGAGCAGCGCGAGCACCTCGACGAATGCGACACCGATGAACATGGTGGCGCGGAGCTGCCCGGCGACCTCGGGCTGGCGGGCGATGCCCTCGATGGTCTTGCCGATCAGGATGCCGAGGCCGATGCCCGGGCCGACCGCGGCGAGGCCGTAACCGACGGTGCCGATGTTGCCGGTGACCTCAGCGAGAGTGGTGACGTCCACGATTGCTCGTTCCTTCCGTTGGGCGCCCGACCGGGTGACCGGGCGTCGCGTTGGTACTGCGCTTGATGGTGTGTCTGGTGGAGCGGAGTCGGTGCACGGACCCGGAGGTCAGTGCTCCTCCTCGAGCGACATGTTGATGTACACGGCCGCGAGGAGCGCGAAGATGTAGGCCTGCAGGAAGGCCACGAGGATCTCGAACAGCGTGATCGCGAAGCCGCCGACGAGAGTCAGCGCACCGAACGCCTTCATCGCGGGGACCGCCTCGAAGATGAAGTACTGCGTCGCCGCGAAGCAGAGCACGAGCATGATGTGCCCGGCGATCATGTTGGCCGCGAGTCGGATCGCCAGGGATGCGGGCCGGATGATGAGGATCTGCAGCAGCTCGATCGGCGCCACGATGAGGTAGATCGGCCAGGGGATCCCCGGGGGGAAGAGGTTGTTCTTCAGGTAGCCGCCGAGGCCGTGCTTCCTGATGCCCACGGCCCAGTAGGTCACGAAGACCCACAGCGCGAGGACGATCGGCAGGCCGATGCGCGAGGACCCGGCGAGGTTGAGGCCGGGGATCACGCTCGTGATGTTGAACGCGAGGACCGCGAAGAAGATCGTCGCGATCATCGGGACGAACCGACGCGCGTTCTCCTTCCCCATGATCTCCTCGACGATCTGGACGCGCACGAAGTCGATGAGCATCTCGAGGGCGTTCTGGAACCGGCCGGGGACGAGCCTCGCGCGGCGCGCGCCGATGACGAAGATCGTCAGCAGGACGACGGTCGCGATGATACGGATGATCCAGATGCGGTCGATCTGGAAGATCGTGTCCTCGAAGAGGATGGCCGGCGGGAAGAAGTCGGCGATCGACGGCGCGTGGAAGCCACCTTCGCTCTCGGAAGCAGCGAGGAGCACGGGGGTCGCAAGCGTGGACAGGGTGGACTCCCAATGGTCGTGTGGTCCGGGCAGCAGCCACTCGATCGTGGGCACGCCGTCGGACCTGGCCGTCATGGATTCGCCAGTAGCCTAACGTATGGATCGGCGTGCTCACGCCGATCCCGCGGGCTTGTGACATTTTGCTCATGCGTGCGAAACGTCAGCGCGGGTCGGGCTCCACGTACGGGATGCGGCCCCGGTTCACGGCGCGGTAGTCGAGCACCGCGGACCCGATCACGCCGACGAGCAGGACCCCCGCGAAGACCCAGCGGTCGTAGAAGTCCATGCCCCGCAGGACCACGAGCACGGCGATGAGCACGACCATCTTCGCGAGCCAGCTGCCCATGACGACGGCGGCCGTCGTCGTCGGGCTCGAGTCGACCGTGCGCAGCATCGTCCAGACCGTGGTCGCGGAGAAGATCAGGGCGACGCCGACGCCGAGCAGCGCGCCCCACAACCCGGCGAGCCCGGCGACGAGCACGCCGACCGCGATCCCGACGACCGCGAGTGCCCCGAGCAGCACGAGCACGTCGCGCAGCGCCGTGCGGAACACGGCGCGCACGGCGGCGCCGCGCGGTCCCACCGTCTGCTCGGCGGCCTGCACGGCCGCCTGTCCTGCGTCCGGTCCCGTCGCCGGCTCACCGGTCACGGGGTTCTCGTCGGGTCGGGTGGGCTCGGGCTGGCTCGTCGTCATCTCAGGTTTCCTTCGGGTGGTGCGGTCACGGCGGGGGTGGGCCCGGGAGGCGCTTCGACGAGGGGCACGGCGGACGCGGCCGCGGCGTCGTCGTCCAGGAAGCGCCCGCGCGTGCGCAGCGGGCCGAGCGTGAGGATCGCGGCGAGCACGACGGCGACCCCGAGACCCACCGCGACGATGCGCGCGGGCCACTCCACGACCGCCACGGCGCCGAACGCGAACACCGCCGTCCAGACGTAGAGGATGAGCACGGCGCGGCGGTGCGAGTGCCCGATCGCGAGCATGCGGTGGTGCAGGTGCAGCCTGTCCGGGTGGAACGGAGACTTGCCCGAGAGCGTGCGGCGGGCGACGGCCATGCCCATGTCGAGCAGCGGCAGGAGGATGACGGCGAGCGGGAGCACGATCGGGAGGAACGCCGGGAGCTGCGCCCCGGTCGACAGCGTCTGCGGGTCGATGTTGCCCGTCACGATGATCGCTGCGGCGGAGAAGACGAGCCCGAGCACCATCGACCCGGAGTCGCCCATGAAGATCCGGGCGGGATGGAAGTTGTGCGGCAGGAACCCGATACAGATCCCGACGAGCACGGCGATGACGAGCGTCGCGAGGCTCGAGTAGTCGTCCGCGCTCGACCTCTGGGTGAGCACGTACGAGTAGACGAAGAAGGCCAGACCGCCGATGGCGACGAGGCCGGCCGCGAGGCCGTCGAGCCCGTCGACGAAGTTGACGGCGTTCATCGCGACGACGACGACGAGGATCGTCGCGGCGAGCTGCAGACGCGAGGACCAGATGAGCTGCTGGTCGCCGAAGCCGAGGGGCAGCCGGTAGAGCACGACGCCCTGCGCGGCCATGAGGCCCGCGGCGAGCACCTGCCCCGCGAGCTTGGTCATCCAGTCCAGGTCCCAGATGTCGTCGGCGACGCCGAGCAGGCACACGATCGCCGCGGCACCGACGATCCCCCAGACGCGCGTGTCCGCGACGAGCACCCCCGCGACGTCCTTGACGAACACGCCCTCGAGGAACGGCATCTGCGACGCGAAGACGACGGCGACGACCAGCCCGAGCAGCATCGCGAGGCCACCGAGCCGGGGCGTCGGGATGGTGTGGACGTCACGGTCGCGGACGGCGGTGATCGCCCCGGTGCGGAGCGCGACCCAGCGCGCGAACGGCGTCGTCAGGAACGTCACCACGGCGGCGACGAGCAGGACGAGCAGGTAGACCCTCACCCGCCGCTCGCCTCCGGATCCCCGGCCCCGTCAGGGTCGGTCGACGCGTCGGTCGGGTCGTCCTCGGTCGGCTGGTCAGCAGGTGCCGGGTCCTCGGGCCCGTCGACGGGCGCGACCTCACGCAGCCGGTCGAGCGGCACCGCGCCCTGGCGCACGACGCGCAGCGTGCCCGACGTCGCGTCGAGGATCGTCGAGGCCACTCCCCCGGGCGCGGTCCCGCCGTCGAGGTACACGGTGACGGCGTCGCCGAGCTGGGCGCGCGCGTCGTCGACGTCGAGCGCGGCCGGGTGGCCGGTCGCGTTGGCGGACGACACCGCGAGCGGGCCCGTGCGGCGCAGGAGTGCGAGCGCGGCCGGGTGGTCGGGCATGCGCAGAGCGACCGTCCCGTGCGTCTCGCCGAGGTCCCACGCGAGCGACGGCTGGGCGCGCAGGATGATCGTGAGACCGCCGGGCCACAGCTCCTCGACGAGCCGGCGCACGTCGTCGGGCACGTCGGTCGCGAGGCCGTCGAGCGTGCGGGCGTCAGGGACGAGCACGGGCGGCGGCATGTGGCGGCCGCGGCCCTTGGCCGCGAGGAGCGCGGAGACGGCCTCGGCGTCGAACGCGTCGGCGCCGATGCCGTAGACGGTGTCGGTGGGCAGGACGACGAGGCCACCGCGGGAGACCGCGTTGACCGCCTCGTCGATCCCGGGGCCCCAGCTGTTCGGGTCGGTCACGGGGTGGACGGTGCTCACGGGTCCATCCTTCCACGGCGCGCGACGACCATCCGGTCACGCCCCGTGAGGTCGGCGACCGTGCGCACGTCGACGAACGCCCCCGTCGCCTCGACCATCGCGCGGGCGGCGGTGGCCTGGACCTCGGCGTGCTCCATGACGTACAGGCCGCCCGGGCGCAGGAGCCGCGCCGCGGCGGCGGTGATCCCGCGCGGCACCTCGAGGCCGTCGGCACCGAGGCCGTAGAGCGCGACGGCGGGGTCGTGGTCGGCGACCTCCGGGTCGCGCGGGACGGCGTCAGGTGGCACGTAGGGCGGGTTGGAGACGACGACGTCGCACGCGCCGTCGAGCCCGCCGTCGCCCGGCGCTCCCGCGAGCGCCGTGCGCGCGTCGCCCCGCACCAGGTGCACGACGGCGCCCGTCGCCTCGCGCACCGCGCTCACGTTCCGCGCGGCCCAGTCGTGCGCCGCGGCGTCGAGCTCGACCGCGTGGACGTCCGTGCCGTCGACCTCGCTCGCGACGGCGAGCGCGATCGCCCCCGACCCGGTGCACAGGTCGACGACCGTCCCACGCCCCGTGCGCGCGACGACGGCGCGCGCCTCGTCGATCGCGACCTGCGCGACCTGCTCGGTCTCCGGCCGCGGGACGAAGACGCCGGGCCCGACGACCAGCTCGAGGTGCCGGAACGGCGCGCTGCCGACGAGGTGCTGGAGCGGGACGCGCGTGGCACGCCGGGCGACGAGGTCCGCGAAGGCGCGCGCGGCGTCGTCGGGCACGGGGGTGCCGAGGACCGCGCGGCGCGCCAACTCGGCGCGGGGGACGGCGAGCGCGTGCGCGAGCAGGAGCTCCGCGTCGGCGCGCGGCGACGGCACACCCGCCGAGCCGAGCGCGTCCGTCGCGTGACGCAGCGACGCCGCGACGTCCTCAGGCATCGCCGGCCGCGGCCAGTCGCGCGGCCTCGTCCGCGTCGATCGCGGACCGCACGACGGGGTCCAGGTCGCCGTCGAGCACGTGGTCGAGGTTGTACGCCTTGTAGCCCGTGCGGTGGTCCGCGATGCGGTTCTCGGGGTAGTTGTAGGTGCGGATGCGCTCGGAGCGGTCGACCGTGCGCACCTGGGAGCGCCGCAGGTCCGCGGCCTCGGCGGCGGCCGCCTCCTGCTGCGCGGCCAGCAGTCGCGCACGCAGCACGCGCATCGCCTGCTCGCGGTTCTGGAGCTGCGACTTCTCGTTCTGCATCGACACGACGATGCCCGAGGGCAGGTGGGTGATGCGCACCGCGGAGTCCGTCGTGTTGACCGACTGGCCGCCCGGGCCGGACGAGCGGTAGACGTCGATCCGCAGGTCGCCCGGGTCGATCGCGACCTCGCCCGCGTCCTCGACCTCGGGGAACACGAGCACGCCCGCGGCGGACGTGTGGATGCGGCCCTGCGACTCGGTCACCGGGACGCGCTGCACGCGGTGCACGCCGCCCTCGTACTTGAGGTTGGCCCAGACGCCGTCGGCCGGGTCCGACGGGGTGCTCCGGGCCTTGACCGCGACCTGGACGTCCTTGTAGCCGCCGAGGTCGGACTCGGTGGACTCGAGGACCTCCGTCTTCCAGCCGCGACGCTCGGCGTACCGCAGGTACATGCGCAGCAGGTCGCCCGCGAACAGGGCGGACTCCTCGCCGCCCTCGCCCGCCTTGATCTCGAGGATCACGTCGCGCCCGTCGTCCGGGTCGCGCGGGACGAGCACGCGGCGCAGGCGCTCGCGCGCCTCGTCCGCCGCGGACCGCAGGGCGGGCAGCTCGGCGGCGAACGCGTCGCCGTCGGCTCCCCCGAGCGTCGCGAGCTCCGCCGCGGCCTGGGCGTCGCCGTCGGCCTCGCGCCACGCGCGGTACGCGCCCACGACCTGGTTGAGCTCGGCGTAGCGGCGCCCGAGCGTGCGCGCGCGTCCCGCGTCCGCGTGGACCGCGGGGTCGGCGAGCTGGGCCTCGATGTCGGCGTGCTCGGCGAGCAGCGTCTCGACGGCGGCGAACGACTCGGTCACGGACGGCTCCTCGGTGGCGGGCGGGTCGAGGACGGCACCGGCTGGGGCGACCTCGCGGCGATCGGACGGCGATCACGCGGGCAAAGCAACAGCGCCGGTGGTCCGAGCTCGCCGACTGCCCCTGGAGAGGTTGTCGGGCTCGGACCACCGGCGCTGCGGTGTCGCTAGTTGGCGGCGTCCTTCTTGCCGTAGCGCGCCTGGAAGCGGGCCACGCGGCCACCGGTGTCGAGAAGCTTCTGCTTGCCCGTGTAGAACGGGTGGCAGGCGCTGCACACGTCGGAGCCGATCTTGCCCGACGTCTCGGTGCTGCGCGTCACGAACGTGTTCCCGCAGGTGCACGTCACCTCGGTGACGACGTACTCGGGGTGGATACCAGACTTCACGATTCTCCTTGGGGGGGTGACGTCTCCGGGTCGGGTGCGGCTGCCGCACCCGTGAACCGCAGACAAGCGGCCAGACGACATCAGGCCGACGAACCATTGTGCCAGAACGCGCGGCCGTCCGAAAACCTTCCGGACGGCCGCGAGGTCAGACCGTGCGACCGACGCTGTCGTCGTCCGCGAAGGCGCCGGGCGTCGTCTTCTGCACGTGGAGCAGGAACTCGACGTTGGTCGGCGTCTTCTTCAGCTGGCCGAGCAGCAGCTCGATGGCCTGCTGCTGGTCGAGGGCCCCGAGCACGCGCCGGAGCTTGTAGACGATGGTCAGCTCGTCCTTCGAGAGCAGGACCTCCTCGCGGCGCGTGCCGGACGCGTTGACGTCCACGGCCGGGAAGATGCGCTTGTCGGCGAGGTTGCGCGACAGGCGGAGCTCCATGTTCCCCGTGCCCTTGAACTCCTCGAAGATGACCTCGTCCATCTTGGAGCCGGTCTCGACGAGCGCCGAGGCGAGGATCGTGAGCGACCCGCCGTTCTCGATGTTGCGCGCCGCGCCGAAGAACCGCTTGGGCGGGTAGAGGGCCGAGGCGTCCACACCACCGGACAGGATGCGGCCGGACGCGGGCGCCGCGAGGTTGTAGGCCCGCGACAGGCGCGTGAGCGAGTCGAGGAGCACGACGACGTCCTGGCCGAGCTCGACCAGGCGCTTCGCGCGCTCGATCGCGAGCTCGGCGACGATCGTGTGGTCGGACGCGGGGCGGTCGAACGTCGAGGCGATGACCTCGCCCTTGACCGTCCGCTCCATGTCGGTGACCTCTTCGGGCCGCTCGTCCACGAGCACCACCATGAGGTGGACCTCGGGGTTGTTCGCGGTGATCGCGTTGGCGATCTGCTGCATGATGATCGTCTTGCCCGCCTTGGGCGGCGCGACGATGAGACCGCGCTGGCCCTTGCCGATGGGCGCGACGATGTCGATGACGCGCGGCGTGAGCCGGGTCGCCTCGGTGTTCTCCAGGCGCAGCCGCTCCTGCGGGTACAGCGGCGTGAGCTTGGTGAAGTCGGGGCGCTCGCGCGCCTCGTCGGGCGCCATGCCGTTGACCGAGTCGAGGCGGACGAGCGCGTTGAACTTCTGGCGCGCGGTGTTGCCCGCGTTCTCGCCCTCGCGCGGCTGGCGCACCGCGCCGGTCACCGCGTCGCCGCGGCGCAGGCCGGCCTTCTTGACCTGGCCGAGCGAGACGTAGACGTCGTTCTGACCCGGCAGGTACCCGCTCGTGCGCACGAACGCGTAGTTGTCGAGGATGTCGAGGATGCCCGCGACGGGCAGCAGGACGTCGTCGTCGTTGACCTCGACATCGTCGATGTCGGCGACGTCCGGGCCCTGACGGCGTGCGCCGCGCTTGCGGTCGCGGTCGCGACCACGGTCGCGGCCCCGGCGACGACGCCCGCCGCGCTCGTCGTCCAGGAGCTGGCGGTCGTCGCGGCGCTCGGCCTGGCGCTCGGGACGCTGGCCGGCCTGCGCGTCACCCTGCTGCGGGGCCGGCTGGTCCCGCTGACCCTGCTGTTCGCGCTGGCGCTCGGGACGCGAGCCGTCGCCGTCGGTCCGGGGTGCTCCGGAGCCACGAGCGGCGCGGCGCGAGCCGCGCTCGCCCGTGACGAGGCCGACGGCGGCAGCCGCGCGGGCGGCGCGCTCGTCGGGGGTCTCGTCGGACGCGTCGCGCGTGCGCACACCCTGCTCGCCGAGCGCCTCGGCGACGGCCGCGGCCGCCTCCGAGCGGGCGTCGCGACCGCCGTTCTGGCCACCGGACCCGGCGCGCGTCTCGGTGCGGCTCTCGGTACGCGGTCCCTCGCTGCGGACCGGCAGGTCGAGCACGGGAGCGACGCGCTCCTGGCTCGCGGCCGCCGGCGCGGAACGTCGCGCCGTGGCCGACGCGCCGTCGGAGGAGCCGTCGGGGCCGACGGTCGCCGCGCTCACGGCGGGCCGGTCGGCGCGACGGCTGCGGCCGCGTCCCGACGCGGCGGGCGCCTCCGGGGTCTCGCGGCCGTTCTCACGCCCCGCGGCGGCCGGCGTCTCGCCGGTGCGGGAGCGGATGACGTCCACGAGATCGCTCTTGCGCATCTTGGACGTGCCCTTGACCCCGAGCTGCGAGGCGAGCGCCTGCAGCTCCGGGAGGCGCAGCGTGGAGAGCGCGCCGGTCCGGGCGATCCCGCCCGCAGCGGCCGAACCGGTCGCGCTGCTGGCGGTGTCGATGGTGTCTGTCACGAAGGACCCTTCCCCCTCGTTTGCGCCCACCTCTCAGAGGGTGGGCCGCGGGTGGTCGACGCCCGGCCGTGACGGCCGGTGCGCAGGTTTTACCACGCGTCAGTGGTACGACGACGTCAGCTGACGTGGGCTGGATGCCTTCTCACGGACTGGCTCTGTCGCGGCGCATCCGCTCCGTAGAGCGCGCTCAGGTGCTGGATGCGCTGGTGCGAGAGCGTGACCGAAGGCTGGGGTCAATCGTAGCACCGGGCTACGTCTCCGAGAGCCGTTCTCCCTGGACGCCGCGCGTGTCGACGTCGAGCCGGTGCACGGCCCAGTCCACCGTCCCGCCGACGAGCGCGTCGAGGACGCGCGCGACGCGGTCGTGGTCGCCCGACGCGGAGAGGACGAGGACGGTGGGGCCGGCACCGGACACCGTCGCGGCCAGCCCCTGCGCCCGCAAGGCCTGCACGAGCTCGAACGACGACGGCATGACGTCGGCGCGATAGGCCTGGTGCAGCCGGTCGTCCGTCGCGTCGAGCAGGAGGTCGGGACGACGGGTGAGCGCCTCGACGAGGAGCGCCGCGCGCCCGGCGTTGAACGCGGCGTCGGCGTGCGGGACGCGTTCGGGCAGCACTCCGCGGGCGCGGCTCGTGGCGAGCCGCGCGGAGGGCACGAGGACCGTCGCGCGCAGGTCGGGGTGCACGTCGAGCCGGACGGCGCGCGCGCCGGCGTGCGACGCACCTCCCGCGCCGCTCGCCGTCGACGCGCCCGTCCACGCCACGGTCGCGCCGCCCAGGAGAGCGGGCGCCGCGTTGTCGGGGTGCCCCTCGATCGCGGTCGCGAGGCCCAGCGCGACCTCGTCGTCGAGGACCGTCGGGTCGGCGACGAGCTCCCGCGCCGCCACGATGCCCGCGACGACCGCCGCGGCGGACGAGCCCAGGCCGCGACCGTGCGGGATGCGGTTGACGCAGGTCAGGTGCAGGCCGGTCTGCGGGGCGCCGGCCACGTCGAGCGCGGCGCGCAGCGCGAGCACGACGAGGTGCGTCTCGTCCGAGGGCACCTCCCCCGCCCCCTCGCCCTCGACGTCGACGACGACCTCGTCGCTCGCGAGGGCTCGCACCTCGAGCACGTCGTGGAGCGCGAGGGCCAGGCCGAGCGCGTCGAAGCCCGGGCCGAGGTTCGCGCTCGTCGCCGGCACGCGCACGCGGACGTGGTCCGCGCCGAGCTGCATCAGTCGAGCCCGAGCGCGTCGGCGATCGACACGACGTCGGCGGACACGCGCGTCGGCTCCACCTCGGCGCCGTCGAGCGTGCGCAGCGCCCACTGCGGGTCCTTGAGCCCGTGACCCGTCACCGTGACGACGATGCGCGCGCCCGCAGGCACGAGCCCGCGCTCGGCGCGCGCCAGGATCCCCGCGACGCCCGCGGCCGACGCCGGTTCGACGAACACGCCGACCTCGCTCGACAGGATGCGGTGGGCCGCGAGGATCTGCTCGTCCGTGACGGCCTCGATGACCCCGCCCGAGTGGTCGCGCGCCTCCTCGGCCAGCTCCCACGACGCCGGGTTGCCGATCCGGATCGCCGTCGCGATCGTCTCGGGCTCGGTGATCGGGTGGCCGGCGACGATGGGCGCCGCACCGGCGGCCTGGAAGCCCCACATCCGCGGGACGTGCGTCGCGACGGCGGGCAGGCCCTCGCCCGGGTGACCGGGTGCGCCCTGGCCCGCGTACTCCCGGAAGCCCTTCCAGTACGCCGTGATGTTCCCGGCGTTGCCGACAGGCAGCGCGTGGATGTCCGGCGCGTCGCCGAGCGCGTCGACGATCTCGAACGCGCCCGTCTTCTGCCCCTCGATACGGTCGGGGTTCACCGAGTTCACGAGCTCGATGGGGTACGCCTCGGCGAGCTTGCACGCCGCGACGAGGCAGTCGTCGAAGTTGCCGTCGACCTGGAGGAGCCGTGCGCCGTGCGCGATCGCCTGGCTCAGCTTGCCCATGGCGATCTTGCCGTCCGGGACGAGGACCGCGCAGACCATACCGGCCCGGGTCGCGTACGCCGCCGCGGACGCCGACGTGTTGCCGGTCGAGGCACACACGACGGCCTTCGCGCCGCGCCCGGCGGCGGCGGAGATCGCCGCCGTCATGCCGCGGTCCTTGAACGAGCCGGTCGGGTTCATCCCCTCGACCTTGACGAAGACCTGCGCGCCCGTCCGCGCCGAGAGCGCGGGAGCCTCGACGAGCGGCGTCCCGCCCTCGCCGAGCGTGACGACGCGCTCGGACACGTGCGCGGGCAGACGCTCACGGTACTCGGCGATGATTCCCTGCCACTGGTGGGCCATCAGGCTCCTTCGACTCTCAGGACGGACGTGATCGTGCGGACGGGCTCGAGCTCGGCCACCGCCGCGACGGTGGCCGCCAGCGCCGACTCCGGCGCCGCGTGCGTGGTGATGAGCAGCTCCGCGACGCCGGCCGCGGCGTCCTCGCTCGCCCCGCCGGGCGCCGTCGGCTGCCGGACCGCCTCGATCGACACGCCGTGCTCGGCGAGCGCGTGCGCGACCTGCGCGAGCACGCCCGGCCGGTCGTCGACCTCGAGGCGGACCTGGTACCGGGTGACCGCCGCGCTGGCGGGCAGGATCGGCAGCTCCGCGTACGTGGACTCCTGCGGTCCCTTGCCCCCGAGCACGCGGTGGCGCGCGGCGGAGACGACGTCGCCCAGCACGGCCGAGGCGGTCGGCGCACCACCGGCGCCCCGCCCGTAGAACATGAGCTCGCCCGCCGACTCGGCCTCGACGAAGACGGCGTTGAACGAGCCACGCACGTTCGCGAGCGGGTGCGACGTCGGCACGAGCGCCGGGTGGACGCGTACGGAGACGCCGTTCGGCCCGCCGGGCCCGTCGTGCAGCTCCGCGATGGCGAGCAGCTTGATGACGTGACCGGTCTGCGTGGCCCACGCCACGTCGTCGGCGGTGACGGACAGGATGCCCTCGCGCGCGACGTCGTCGAGCGAGACGCGGGTGTGGAACGCGAGGCTCGCGAGGATGGCGGCCTTGGCCGCGGCGTCATAGCCCTCGACGTCGGCGGTCGGGTCGGCCTCGGCGAACCCGAGGTCCTGGGCCTCCTTGACCGCCTCCTCGAGATCCATCCCCGTGGTGGCCATCTGGTCCAGCACGTAGTTCGTGGTCCCGTTGACGATGCCGAGGACGCGGCGCACGTGGTCGCCCGCGAGGGACTCGCGCACGGGGCGCACGATGGGGATCGCGCCCGCGACGGCGGCCTCGAAGTAGATGTCGACGCCGGCCGCGTCGGCGGCCTTGTAGAGCGTCGGCCCGTCCTCGGCGAGGAGCGCCTTGTTCGCCGTGACGACGGCGGCGCCCGCGTCGACCGCGCGCAGCAGGAGGGACCGCGCGGGCTCGGTGCCGCCCATCACCTCGACGACGATGTCCGCGCGCTCGACGAGCCCCTCGGCGTCCTCGGTGAGCAGCGCCCGGTCGATCGCGCGGTCGCGCGGCGCGGCGGCGTTGCGCACGGCGATGCCGACAAGCTCGAGGCGCGCTCCCACGCGGGACGCGAGGTCGTCGGCCTGCTCCGTCAGCAGCCGCGCGACCTGGGTGCCGACGACGCCGCAGCCCAGCAGGGCGACGCGCAGGGGCGGGTGGGACTCTGCGGCAAGGGGCACGGCGCTGCTTTCGGTCGGCCGGCGACGGGGCCGGTCAGGCTCCTGGGAGAGGCGGCGGGACGCCGCACGGCACAGGATACGTGCGCGACGGAGCTCGTCGACGCCCCTCCCGAGGAGTGGTCACGACCTCGTCCCGAGCCGCCCTGCCCGTGCGCGGCGGCGGATCGGGCAGGTCAGCCGTGGTCGAGCGCGAGGAGGTCCTCGACGGTCTCGCGCCGCACGAGCACGCGGCTCGCACCCTCGCGGACCCCGACGACGGGCGGACGCGTCAGCAGGTTGTAGTTCGACGCCATCGAGCGCCCGTAGGCCCCCGTCGCCGGCACCGCGAGGAGGTCTCCCGCGCGGACGTCGCCCGGCAGCATGACCTCGTGCACGACGATGTCGCCGCTCTCGCAGTGCTTGCCGACGACGCGCGCGAGCACGGGCGCCGCCTCCGACGACCGGCCCACGACCTCCGCGTGGTAGCGCGCGCCGTACAGGGCGGGACGGATGTTGTCGCTCATGCCGCCGTCCACCGAGACATAGGTGCGGACGAACGTCGTCGCTCCCTGGTGCTCGTCGCCCGGGGCCGCGGACGCAGGGTCCTGCGTGACCGTGACGGGCTTGACCGTCCCGACCGTGTAGAGCGTCATCCCCGCCGGCCCGACGATCGCGCGCCCGGGCTCGATCGAGAAGCGCGGCAGGGTCGTGCCGAGGTCGCGGGCCGCGCCGGACACCGCGCGGGCGACGGCCTGCGCGACCGGCGCGGGGTCGAGAGCCTCCTCGCCGGGGAGGTACGCGATGCCGTACCCGCCGCCGACGTCCACCTCGTCGACGAGCACGCCCGTGCGCGCCGCAAGGTCGGCGCGCAGGCCGAGGACGGCGCGGGCCGCGACCTCGAAGCCCGACGCGTCGAGGATCTGCGAGCCGATGTGCGAGTGGATCCCGAGCAGGTGCAGCGAGGACCGGTCGAGCACGGCGAGCAGGGCGGTCATCGCCGGGCTGTCCGGAGCGACGCCGTCGGGCCCGGGCGTTCCCGCCGCGACGGACAGGCCGAACTTCTGGTCCTCGTGCGCCGTCGAGATGTACTCGTGGCCGCCCGCGTGCACGCCCGTCGTCACGCGCACCATGACCGGTGCGACGACTCCGCGCGCCTCCGCGATCCGCGCGACGCGGTCCACCTCGACGAGCGAGTCGACGATGATGCGCCCGACGCCGACCTCGAGCGCGCGCTCGAGCTCCGCGTCCGACTTGTTGTTGCCGTGCAGCCCGATCTCGGCGCCGGGGACGCCCGCGCGCAGCGCGACGGCCAGCTCTCCCCCGCTCGCGGTGTCGACCCGCAGGCCCTCCTCGCGCGCCCAGCGCGCGACCGCGACCGTGAGCAGCGCCTTGCCCGCGTAGTACACGTCGACGTCCGAGCCGACGGCGCGGAACGCGTCCTCGAACGCCGTCCGGTAGGCCCGGGCGCGCGCACGGAAGTCCGCCTCGTCGAGCACGTACGCCGGGGTGCCGTGCTCGGCCGCGAGGTCGCGCACGTCGACGCCGGCGACCTCGAGCACACCGTCCGCGCGGCGCCGCACGCCGCTCGACCAGGGCTCGCCCGGGTAGGTCGCGTCGGCAGGGGCGGCGCTCACATGCGCTCCGGCGCGGAGACGCCGAGCAGGCCGAGGCCGTTGGCGAGGACCTGGCGCACGGCGTCGTTCAGCCACAGGCGCGTGCGGTGCGTGTCCGTGACCTCCTCGTCGGGGTAGGGCAGGACGCGCTGCGACTTCTGCTGGTACCACGTGTGGTAGTCGCCGGCCAAGGCCTCGAGGTAGCGCGCGACGCGGTGCGGCTCGCGCAGCTCCGCGGCCTGCGCGACGATCCGCGGGAACTCGGTCAGGCGCCCGATGAGGGCGGTCTCGGACGGGTGGTCGAGCAGCGCGGGCTCGAACCCGTCGGCGCGGGACACGCCACGGTCGGCCGCGTTGCGGTCCACGGCGGAGGTGCGCGAGTGCGCGTACTGCACGTAGAAGACGGGGTTCTCGTTCGTCGCGCGCGCGAGCAGGTCGAGGTCCAGGTCGATCGACGAGTCCGCCGACGAGCGCGCGAGCGAGTACCGCGCGGCGTCGACGCCGACCGCGCCGACGAGGTCGTCGATCGTCAGGACCGTCCCCGCGCGCTTGGACATGCGCACGGGCACGCCGTCCTTCACCAGGTTCACCAGCTGCCCGATGAGGATCTGCAGGTTCTTCCCGGGAGTGTCACCGAACGCCGCGCACACGGCCATCATGCGGCCCACGTACCCGTGGTGGTCCGCGCCGAGCATGATGATGACCTCGTCGAAGCCGCGCTCGCGCTTGTCGAGGTAGTACGCGATGTCGCCCGCGATGTAGGCGGCCTCGCCGTCGGACTTGATGACGACGCGGTCCTTGTCGTCGCCGAAGTCGGTCGTGCGCAGCCACGTCGCGCCGTCCTGCTCGTAGACCTGGCCCGCCTCGCGCAGGCGTGCGACCGCGCGCTCGACGGCGCCCGACTCGTGCAGCGAGTCCTCGTGGAAGTAGACGTCGAAGTCGACGCCGAAGTCGTGCAGCGACTTCCGGATCTCGCCGAACATGCGCTCGACGCCGCGCGCGCGGAACGCCTCCTGCGCCTCGGCGTCGGGCAGCGTGCGCGGGTCGGGCTCGCCCGCGGCGAGCGCTTCGGCGATGACCGCGTCGGCGATCTCGGAGATGTACTCGCCGCCGTACCCGTCGTCGGGGGCGGCCTCGCCCCGGGCACGCGCGAGGAGCGAGCGCGCGAAGCGGTCGATCTGCGCCCCGTGGTCGTTGAAGTAGTACTCGCGGGAGACGTCCGCGCCGCTCGCCTCGAGCACGCGTGCGAGCGAGTCGCCCACGGCAGCCCAGCGGACGCCGCCGATGTGGATCGGGCCGGTCGGGTTGGCCGAGACGAACTCGAGGTTCACGCGCTTGCCGGCCTCGGAGGCCCCCCGGCCGTACGCCGGGCCCGCCTCGACGATGGTGCGCGCGAGCTCGCCGGCGGTCGCGGCGTCGAGCGTGATGTTGAGGAAGCCCGGACCCGCGACGTCCACGGCCTTGACGCCCGGCGTCGCGGCGAGGCGGTTCGCGAGGTCCTCGGCGAGCGCTCGCGGCGTCGTGCCCGCCTTCTTGGCGAGCTGCAGCGCGACGTTCGTGGCCCAGTCGCCGTGCTCGCGCTGGCGGGGTCGCTCCACGTGGACGCGCTCGGGGACCGCGCCAGGGTCCAGGGCGAGGGTGCCGTCGGCGACGGCGGCGGCCAGGGCAGCGCTCAGCGCTTCGGAGAGCTCGTCGGGGGTCACCGGGCGATTCTACCGAGGCGCGCGCACCCGCCGTCGCGACCGGTTCCGGCGACGTCCTCGGACGAGCGGGCGTCCTCGTGACGGGCGAGACCCACGCATCCCGGACGGGCTGGTAGTCTCGTGCATCGCGTCGGCGGACACCGCAGGCGCACGCCCTCGTAGCTCAGTGGATAGAGCGTCTGCCTCCGGAGCAGAAGGTCGTAGGTTCGAATCCTATCGAGGGCACTTCCGACATGTCGGACTCCGAGCCCGGACCGCCTCAGGCGGACGGGCTCGACCCGTCTCCCGACGGGAGCGTGGCATCTCCTGTGCCGCCCGTTCCCGTCCCGCTACGGTGTCACCATGACCGACGGCGGCTACGGGGACTTCGAGTTCGAGCGCCGGTTCCTCGTGCACGAGCTCCCCGGCGACCTGCGCGACGCGCCCGCGCTCATCGTCCAGAGCTACTACCTCGCGGACGAGGGGTACGCGCTACGGCTCCGCGCCAAGGCGTCTGCGGTCGACGCCCCGATGGACGCGTCGACGGATCCGGTACGGCTCCTCGACCGGCACGCGGGCGCCGTCGACCTGTGCACGCTCACCGCGAAAGGGCCCGTGGCGGGCGGGACCCGCTACGAGGCGGAGCGCGAGATCGACGTCGCGGTCGGCCTGCAGATGATCCGGCGCGGCGGCGCGAGGATCGTCAAGACCCGCTACTCCGCCTGGCTCGGTGCCGACGGCTGGGTCGTCGACGTGTTCGGCGGCCCGAACCACCCGCTCGTCGTCGCGGAGTGCGAGCGCACCGGCCCAGTGACGGACCTGCAGATCCCTGCCTTCTGCGTCACCGAGCTCACCGACGACCCGCGCTTCTCCAACGACGCCCTCGCGAGCCGCCCCTACGGCGCCTGGCGCGACACGTTCGAGGCCGAGCTCGCCGCGACCGGCCCGCGGTTCCTCCAGGACTTCGGCCACAACGAGCGCCTCTCCGGCCCGTAGCCCGCACGGGGAGCCAGCTCGCGGAGCCAACTCGCGTGCAGCGTCGGATCGCCGGCAGGACGACGCCGACGACCGCCGACGAGATGCGAGAAGTGGTCCCTCGGACCGGAGCGAGAAGGGCCACTTCTTGCATCTCGCGCCTCCGACGACCCGGAAGGTCCCGGGCAGGACGAGCGGCGGGGTCGGACCGTGTGCGAAGGACGTCAAGGCGCGCTCGCGAAGCGAGGACGAACGACCACGGTGACGGCGCGCCAGTCCGAGCACACGGTCCGACGCCGCCGCGGACCGGACCACGCGGGCCGTGCACCCGGGCCCACGACGGACCCGGGCGGATCAGGAGTTCTGGACCTCTTCGACACCCTGCACGAACTCGAAGTGCCACGGCTCGTACGCGCCGCTGCCGCCGCGCTTGGCCCACGCCGGGTTCGCCCAGCCGTACGTGCCGCCGTTCTGGTTGATCCACGCGTAGACCTCGCGCGAACCGGTCTCGACCGAGCACAGGTCGATCGCGAGGCCCCAGCCGTGCATGGACCAGCCGGGAGGTGCGGCGAACGCGCCTCGGGTCGACTTGAGCGAGACCTGCGTCGAGAGCGTGCGGTACGACGAGACGAGGCACAGGTCACGACCGAAGTTCGCACGGAACGCCTCGTTCATGGCGGACAGGGCGACGGCCGCGTCGGGCCGCAGGTGCTCCCCGGCCTGCCAGAGCTCGCACAGCGCGTGCTGGTCGAGGTTGCCGTTGGTGCCCGCGGGGCGGATCGCCGGGTCGCAGCCCGGGAGAGGATCGCGGGCGGACGACCGGGATGCGGCTTCGGCACGCAGCTCCGTGCGGGGGGCGGCGGCGACGCTCTGGGAGACGGCGGGCGCCGTCGACCCGGCGGTCGCGAGGTCGAGCGCGCTCGGTCCGAGCGGCCGGGTCTCGGGCTCGAAGGGGGACCCCGTCCCGATGCCGTCCTCGGCACCCGCGGACAGGGGCATGGCGATCGTCGCGACGGCGAGCGTGCCGAGCACGGCCATGCGGGGGGCCCAGCGATGCTGGCCGGGGACCTGGACCTGGGACCGACGACGACGAGGGCCTTGCTCCGCCTCGCGCCGGGCGCGTCGGGACTCGAGAGCGGGGGCGCCCGTGCCGTGCGACTCCACCCGCCACCTGCCTTCCACGTTCCGGGGCCCACGAGGGGCGACCAGCACACGTCCGTGGGCCGGGATCCCGCTGGAACGGGGCCCTCGGCTCGCGGACGGCCGGTGGACTGCACCGACGACCGGGTCAATCACGGAACAGTAACGAAGCACCTCGACGATGCCAAGTCCCCTGCTCAGGACACCGCTCCGGGTACAGGACCGGGCTCACAGCCGGCCTCCGTGCCGGCGCTGCATCGCGTCGCGGACCTCCCCCACCAGCTCCTCCAGGATGTCCTCGAGGAACACGACGCCGAGCGGGCCCGCGCGCCCGGGTCCGTCGACGCGTGCCAGGTGGGCACCGGAGCGCTGCATGGCGCGCAGCGCGTCCTCGACCTCGTCGTCCGGCGCCGCCGTGGCGAGCGCCCGCACGCGCCACGCCGGGACGGGGAGCGCACGCGTCGCGTCGTCCGCGTAGAGGACGTCCTTCACGTGGAGATAGCCCACGAGGTCGCCCGTCGGGTCGGCGACGGCGAAGCGCGAGTAGCCCGTCCGCGCGACGAGCCGCTCCACCTCCTCGGGCGTGCACCCCTCGGTGACGGTGACGAGGTCCGCGAGCCGGATCATGACGTCGCTCGCGGTGCGCTCGGAGAACTCGATCGCACCCGAGAGCAGCCCTTGCTCGTCGTGGAGGACACCTTCCGCCTGGGAGTGCTCGACGATCGACTGCACCTCCTCGGCGGTGAACGCCGACGCGACCTCGTCCTTGGGCTCGACCCCGGTCGCGCGCACCGCGTGGTTGGCGAGCCAGTTGAGCGCGGCGATGATCGGACGCAGGACGCGGCCGATCCACACGAGCGGCGGCCCGAACCACATGACGGCGGTCTCCGGGCCGGCGACGGCGAGGTTCTTCGGGACCATCTCGCCGAGCACGACGTGCAGGTACACCACGATCCCGAGCGCCACGACGAACGCGATCGGGTGCGCGAGGGAGGTGCTCACGCCCAGCGCGTGCAGCGGGTCCTCGATGAGGTGCGCGAGCGCGGGCTCCGCGACGACGCCCAGGCCGGTCGAGCAGACGGTCACGCCGAGCTGGGCGCACGCGAGCATGAGCGACACGTTCTCCATGGCCCACAGCACGGTCCGGGCCCGCCGGTTGCCCTGCTCGGCGAGGGGCTCGATCGCCGATCGACGGGCGGAGATGACGGCGAACTCCGCGCCGACGAAGAACGCGTTGCCGGCGAGCAGGAGGACGGCGACGAGGAGCGCGGTGGTGGAGCTCATACGTCCGCCTCCGTCCCGGGCACGTGACGCACGCCGAGGCGCTCGACGCGACGGCCCTCCATCGCCTCGACGCGCAGCACCACGCCTCCTCCGGCGCCGGCGATCACGACGACCTCGTCGCCCGGTCCGGGCACCCGGCCCAGGCGGGCCATGACGAGGCCGCCGAGGGTCTCGTACGCGCCGTCCTCGGGCACCCGCAGCCCGGTGACCTCCGTGAGCTCGTCGGGCCGCATGACGCCGGGCACGAGCCACGAGCCGTCGGCGCGGCGGGCGGCACCCGAGCGGCGCGGGTCGTGCTCGTCGGCGACGTCCCCGACGAGCTCCTCGACGACGTCCTCGAGGGTCACGACACCGGAGGTGCCGCCGTACTCGTCGACGACGACCGCCATCTGGAGCCCGAAGCCGCGGAGCTCGACGAGGAGCGGGCCGAGACTCACCGTCTCGGGCACGCGCGGGGCGTCGACCATGAGCGCGGCGGCGGGAACCTCGTCGCGCCGCTCGTACGGGACGCCGACGGCGCGGCGCAGGTGGACGAGCCCGACGACGTCGTCCCGGTCCTCGCCGATGACGGGAAACCGTGAGTGGCCGGTCCGGCGTGCAGCGTCGACCACGTCCGCAGCGGTTGCGTCACGTGCCACGACGACCATGCGCATGCGGTCCGTCATGACGTCGACGGCGCTCAGCGCGTCGAGCTCGATGGAGTTGGTGAGCAGGGTCGCGACGGACACGTCGAGGGTGCCCTCCTGCGCGGAGCGGCGGACGAGCGCCGCGAGCTCGGACGCGGAGCGCGCTCCGGACAGCTCCTCGCGCGGCTCCACGCCGACGCGCCGCAGGATCGCGTTCGCGGAGCCGTTGAGGACGGCGATGACCGGGCGGAGGAGCTTGGTGAACTGACGCTGCACCGGCACGACCTGCCGTGCCGTCGCGTACGGAGCGCTCAGGGCGAAGTTCTTGGGGATGAGCTCCCCGAACAGCATCGAGAAGAAATTCACGACCAGGAGGGCCAGGACCCCCGCGAGGACGGCGGCGGCAGCCTCTCCCAGCGCCGTGCCGCGCAGGCCGGCGCCGAAGAGCGAGAGGAGGGCGGGCTGGGCGGTGTAGCCCAGGAGGATCGTCGTGACGGTGATGCCGACCTGCGCCGAGGAGAGCTCGGTCGACAGGTGCTTGAGACCGGCGCGCACGCTGCGGTCACGGCGGTCCGCCCGCGACGGCCGAGGAGGACGTGAGGTCCCCGGTCTGTCGCCCTCCTGGTCGGCCGGGTCGTCGTCGCCGGCCGGGAGGACGGCGGGGTCGAGGGTGACCAGGGAGAACTCGCTGGCCACGAAGACGGCGGTGCCTGCGGTGAGGAGCACCCCGAGCGCAACCATGACCCAGTCGCCTACCACGAGGTGCTCCACCGATATCGGGAAGTGCGCTTCATCGTGCCGACGATGCTAGCGCCCGCTGCACCGCACGCGCTCGGTGCGCACGCGGTGCGTGGACCGTGGGCGCCCGGGAAATCCGGCCGACCTGGGCCGACGTGTGCCACGCTGTATCCCATGGCAGATCCGAGGGCAGCGAGTGCGTTCCCGACCGGCGCCGGCGCCGGTCCCGTCCCGGGCCGGGCCACCGCGCCCACGACGGGCACGTCGGCCGGCGCCGGCGGTCCCGCCCAGCAGGCCGCCACGGTGCTCGTCGTCGAGGACGAGCCCGCGATCGCGACGGCCATCGCGCAGCGGCTCAGCGCCGAGGGGTGGCGTGTCGAGGTCGCCCGCGACGGCCTGTCGGGCGTCGAGGCGGCGACCCGGCTGCGTCCGGACGTCATCGTCCTGGACGTCATGCTGCCGGGGATCGACGGGCTCGAGGTGACACGACGCATCCAGGCCGACCAGCCCGTGCCGATCCTCATGCTCACCGCGCGCGACGACGAGACGGACATGCTCATCGGTCTCGGGGTGGGCGCCGACGACTACATGACGAAGCCGTTCTCGATGCGCGAGCTCGTCGCCCGGATCAAGGCGCTGCTGCGCCGCGTCGACCGCGCCACGCAGGCCGCGAGCGCCGCGCCCGCGGACCCACCCATGGCCGTGGGCGACGTGACGATCGACAAGGCCCAGCGACGGGTCTACCGCGCGGGCGAGGAGGTCCATCTCACGCCGACCGAGTTCGAGCTGCTCGTCATGCTCGCGAGCTCGCCCAAGAC
This sequence comes from Cellulosimicrobium sp. BMG9.22, assembly GCF_059159975.1. Lineage (NCBI taxonomy): Bacteria > Bacillati > Actinomycetota > Actinomycetes > Micrococcales > Promicromonosporaceae > Cellulosimicrobium > Cellulosimicrobium sp. BMG9.22. Next base: position 48,847 of record NZ_JBZGBY010000022.1, read on the forward strand.
CGTGCTCACGCGCGAGCGGCTCCTCGCCGAGGTGTGGGACTGGGCGGACGCGAGCGGCACACGCACGGTCGACTCCCACATCAAGGCGCTGCGCCGCAAGCTCGGGGCGGACCTCATCCGGACCGTGCACGGCGTGGGCTACGCGTTCGAGCCGCCCGCCGGATGACTCTCCCTGCCGGCGACCCCGGCCCCCAGGGGGACGAGCGGCCGCCCGCGCCCGGGCACCGGTCCCACACGATCCGCCCGCACCTGCCCGACGTCCGGCCGCTCGACTCGTTCCGCTCGCTGAAGATCAAGCTCGGCGTGCTCGTCGCGGCGACGGTGACGCTCGCCGTCCTCATCACGTGGATCGGGCTGCAGAACCAGCTCGGCCCGTCGCGCACGTTCCCGCTCGCGATCGTCCTCTCGCTGCTGCTCACCCAGCTCCTCGCGCGCGGCATGACGTCGCCGCTGCGCGAGATGACGGCCGCGGCGCGCGCCATGGCCGACGGCGACTACACGCGCCGCGTGCGCGCGACGAGCCGTGACGAGGTGGGCCAGCTCGCGGTCGCGTTCAACGTCATGGCGGAGGACCTCGCGACGAGCGACCAGGTGCGCCGCGAGCTCATCGCCAACGTGTCGCACGAGCTGCGCACCCCCATCGCGGCGCTGCAGGCGCAGCTCGAGAACGTGGTCGACGGCGTCACGCAGCCCACGCCCGCGACGATGGAGATGGCGCTCGCGCAGACGGAGCGGCTCACGCGCCTCGTGTCCTACCTGCTGGACCTGTCCCGCATCGAGGCCGGGGCGGCGGCGCTGAACATCACCGAGATCGACGTGGGCGACTTCCTCGAGGAGAACGCCGATGCCGTGTCGATGGTCGAGGCGGGCAAACAGCTGCAGTACGTCGTCGACGTCACTCCTCCGGACCTCGTGCTCGAGGCCGACCGCGAGCGCCTCCACCAGGTCGTGGTGAACCTCCTGCAGAACGCGATCCGGCACTCCCCGCAGGGCGGCGAGATCCGGCTCGAGGCGTACCCGGTGGACGACGACGTCGTCATCGAGGTCGTCGACGAGGGGCCGGGGATCGCCAAGGAGGACCGCGAGCGCATCTTCGAGCGGTTCGCCCGGGCCAGCGCGACGGGGTCGCACACGACGACGGGCGGCTCGACGGGCGGCACGGGTATCGGCCTCGCGATCGTGCGGTGGGCGGTGGACCTGCACGGCGGCCGGATCGAGGTCGCCGACTCGCGCAGCGGTGCCGTGATGCGGGTGACGTTGCCCGCGCGAGCGGGCGCCGTCGCGGACGACGAGACGGGCCCCGACCCCGGTGTGCTCGCGTGAGATGCCTCACACATCGGCGGTCGGATACCTCGCGATGGGGTGGAATTCCGCGATCTTGCCCTCCGACGAGGTGAGCGTGGCATCGCGTTTGCCTCGCGCAGACGCGGCGTGAAGAACCGGCGGACGGGTCGCACGGGAAGCCCCCGCGCGGCCTCCTCGGCGGCCGTCGAGGGCCTAGGCTGGAGGGGTCCGGAATCCGGACGAGTCTGCGCCGACGTCGGTCGTCACGCTTCCCGCGCGCCGTCCCGCGTCGACACGACTGTGACCGACAGCGAACTCCGTGTGTGAAAGTGGGCGATCCTCGCGTGTCCCCGAAGGCTGAGTCAGAGGCGATCAGCGACGCAAGCTCCGTGTTCGGAGCGAACGAGTGGCTCGTCGACGAACTGTACGAGCAGTACCTCCAGGACAAGAACGCGGTCGACCCCGCGTGGTGGGACTTCTTCGAGGACTACCGTCCCGCGGAGCGTGCCGAGGAGGCCGGGCAGCAGGACGAGCGGGCGAGCGATGCCGCGACGAGCGCCCCGGTGAACGGCGCGTCGCCCGCGACTTCGGGCAACGGCTCCCCCGCCGCCGCGCCTCGGACGGCCCCCGCACCCTCCGCCGTGACGGACGGTTCTGCCGCCGCCGAGGCCGCGCAGCGCGTCAAGCCGCCGAAGCTCCCGGCCGACCCGGCGGTCAACGCCGCAGTCGAGGCCGTGCGCGCGACCAAGCCGGTCGCGACGGCGCAGCCCGCGACAGCGCCCTACGCGCAGGTCCCCGCGCGCAAGGTGGCCGGCGCCCCGAGCGCCGAGGCCCAGCCCGTCGACGACGTGCAGAAGCTCCGCGGTCCGGCAGCGCGCGTCGTGACGAACATGGAGTCGAGCCTCACGGTGCCGACCGCGACGTCGGTGCGCGCCGTGCCGGCCAAGCTCATGGTCGACAACCGCACCGTCATCAACAACCACCTCGCGCGCGGCCGCGGCGGCAAGATCTCCTTCACGCACCTCATCGGGTTCGCGCTCGTCGAGGCCCTCGCGGACATGCCCGTCATGAACGCGAGCTACACCGACCTCGACGGCAAGCCCGCGGTCAACCAGCCCGCGCACGTCAACTTCGGCCTCGCGATCGACCTCGCCAAGCCCGACGGCTCGCGCCAGCTCCTCGTGCCGAGCATCAAGAAGGCCGAGACGATGGACTTCGCCCAGTTCTGGGCGGCCTACGAGGACCTCGTCCGCCGGGCGCGCGGGGCCAAGCTCGGCGTCGACGACTTCGCCGGCACGACCATCTCCCTCACCAACCCGGGCGGCATCGGCACGGTGCACTCCGTGCCGCGCCTCATGCAGGGCCAGGGGACGATCATCGGCGTCGGGGCGATGGACTACCCCGCCGAGTTCGCGGGCGCCTCCACGGAGCGCCTCGCGCGCCTCGGCATCTCGAAGGTCCTCACGATCACGTCGACGTACGACCACCGCATCATCCAGGGTGCGCAGTCGGGTGAGTTCCTGCGGATCCTCTCGCAGAAGCTCCTCGGCGAGGACGGCTTCTACGACCGCGTGTTCGCGTCGCTGCGGATCCCCTACGAGCCGGTGCGCTGGGTCCGTGACAACACGACGGACGCCGAGATCGAGGCGGCCAAGCCCGCGAAGATCGCGGAGCTCATCCACTCCTACCGCTCGCGCGGCCACCTCATGGCGGACACCGACCCGCTCGCGTACCGCCAGCGCAAGCACGGCGACCTGGACATCCAGAACCACGGCATGACGCTGTGGGACCTCGACCGCACGTTCCCCACGGGCGGGTTCGGCGGCAGCACGAAGTCGTCGCTGCGCGACATCCTCGGCCTGCTGCGCGACTCGTACTGCCGCACGGTGGGCATCGAGTACATGCACCTCGCGGACCGCACGCAGCGCAAGTGGCTGCAGGAGCGGCTCGAGTCCGGGTACGCCCGCACGCCGCGCGAGGACCAGCTGCGCATCCTGCGCCGCCTCAACTCCGCCGAGGCGTTCGAGACGTTCCTGCAGACGAAGTTCGTCGGCCAGAAGCGCTTCTCGCTCGAAGGCGGCGAGTCGCTCATCCCGCTGCTCGACGCGATCCTGTCGAAGGCGGCGGAGAACGGCCTCGACGAGGTCGGCATCGGTATGGCGCACCGCGGGCGCCTCAACGTGCTGGCGAACATCGCCGGCAAGAGCTACGCGCAGATCTTCGCCGAGTTCGAGGGCAACCTGGACCCGAAGAGCGTGCAGGGCTCGGGCGACGTGAAGTACCACCTCGGCACCGAGGGCGTCTTCACCGCCGAGACCGGCGCGACGACCAAGGTCTACCTCGCGGCGAACCCGTCGCACCTCGAGGCGGTCGACCCGGTGCTCGAGGGCATCGTGCGCGCCAAGCAGGACCGCATCGACCTCGGCGGCGACGGCTTCTCCGTGCTGCCGATCCTCATCCACGGCGACGCCGCCTTCGCGGGCCAGGGCGTCGTGCCCGAGGTGCTCAACCTCGCGCAGCTGCGCGGCTACCGTACCGGCGGCACCGTGCACGTCCTCATCAACAACCAGGTCGGGTTCACCACGGGCCCGTCGTCGTCGCGCTCGACGACGTACGCGACCGACGTCGCCAAGGGCTACCAGGTCCCGATCTTCCACGTGAACGGCGACGACCCCGAGGCGTGCGTCCGCGTCGCCGAGCTCGCCTTCGCGTTCCGCGAGCAGTTCGACCGCGACGTGATCATCGACCTGATCTGCTACCGCCGCCGCGGTCACAACGAGGGCGACGACCCCTCGATGACGCAGCCGCTCATGTACAATCTCATCGAGGCCAAGCGCTCGGTGCGCAAGCTGTACACCGAGAACCTCGTCGCGCGCGGGGACATCACGCTCGAGGAGGCCGAGCACGTCCTGCAGGACTACCAGGCCCAGCTCGAGCGCGTCTTCACGGAGACGAAGGAGGGCGGGTACACGCCGAGCGCCGACAAGGAGCCGGTGGCCGGTCTCGAGCGCCCCGAGTCCCAGCTCGAGGACGCCGGCACGATGGTCGGCTGGAAGACCGCGATCGACCGCTCCGTCCTCGAGCGCCTCGGCCAGGTCCACGTCGCGCCGCCCGAGGGCTTCACCGTGCACCCCAAGCTCGCGCAGCTCCTCGAGAAGCGGCGCCAGATGTCCGTCGACGGCGGCATCGACTGGGGCTTCGGCGAGCTCGCCGCGTTCGGCTCCCTCCTCATGGAGGGCACCCCCGTCCGCCTCGCCGGCCAGGACTCGCGCCGCGGCACGTTCGTGCAGCGCCACGCCGTCCTCCACGACCGCGAGACCGGCGCCGAGTGGACGCCGCTGCTCTACCTCTCCGCGGAGCAGGCGAAGTTCTGGGTCTACGACTCGTCCCTGTCCGAGTACGCCGCCCTCGGCTTCGAGTACGGCTACTCCGTGGAGCGACCCGACGCGCTCGTCCTCTGGGAGGCGCAGTTCGGCGACTTCGTCAACGGTGCCCAGACGGTGATCGACGAGTTCATCTCGTCCGCCGAGCAGAAGTGGGGCCAGTACTCGTCCGTCGTCATGCTGCTCCCCCACGGCTACGAGGGCCAGGGGCCGGACCACTCGTCCGCGCGCATCGAGCGCTTCCTGCAGCTCGCGGCCGAGAACAACATGACGATCGCCCAGCCGTCGACGCCCGCGTCCTACTTCCACCTGCTGCGCCGCCAGGCGTACGACCGTCCGCGTCGTCCGCTCGTCGTCTTCACACCGAAGCAGCTGCTGCGCCTCAAGGCCGCCGCGTCGAACGTCGAGGAGTTCACGACCGGGACGTTCCAGCCCGTCGTCCCCGACGCCGCGGTCGACCCGGCCAAGGTCGAGCGCGTGCTCCTGTGCACCGGCCGCGTCTACTACGACCTCCTCGCCGAGCGCACCAAGCGCGGCGACGAGGGCGTGGCGATCGTCCGGCTCGAGCAGCTCTACCCGCTCGACGTCGACGGCATCCGTGCCGAGCTCGCGAAGTACTCCGGTGCCGAGGTCGTGTGGGTCCAGGACGAGCCCGAGAACCAGGGCGCCTGGTCGTTCATCCACATCAACCTGCCCGACGACCTGCCGCGAGTCAGCGTCGCGTCCCGCCCGGCATCCGCATCGACGGCGACCGGCACGGCGAAGAAGCACCAGGCCCAGCAGTCCGTGCTCCTCGAGCAGGCGTTCGCCCGCTGACGATCGCTTTCGTCTGAGCGCGCACGAAGGCCCCTTCCGTACGGAAGGGGCCTTCATCGTACGGGCGGGCGGCGTCATGGGTACGTCCGGGCGGTGGGTGCGGTGCGGGGGCGCGGGTCTACCATCCGGCCGCTCGTGCCTCGCGGCCTCCCGCCAGGCCCTCCACGACCCGCGCCCCCGCACCGCACCCACCCCCCTCGTAGGCACCTCGCCTCCGCGCGCGGCGGACCAGGCCCACGCTCCGCACCTCGACCCGTTCGTGACAGCCCGTCTCGCGCCCGCGCCGCCGTCGCTCGGTCGCTCGGTCGCTCGGTCGCTTGGTCGCTCGGTCGCTCGGTCGCTCGGTCGCTCGGTCGCTCGGTCGCTCGAGCACGACACCACACGCCGTCGAACATGACCTGGGTGTCGGCAAGCGGTGCACAACGACGCTCAGGTCGTGTTCGGCGGGTGCCGCGCGCGGCGCCGGACCGTCCGCCGTCGGCGGGCCGGCTGCAGGCCGCGCATCGACGCCGATGCTGGCGGCCGCGACCGGGCCAGACCGCGTCGGGCCGGGCCAGGCCAGGCCAGACCAGGCCGGGCCGGGCCGGGCCGGGCCGGGCCGGGCCGGGCCAGGCCGTGCCCGGTGGTCGTCGCGCGGGTGCGCGACATGTCGGCGACGCGACGGCAGGTCGGGGCGGGAGGGGCGGCGGCGGGTCGTGGTGGGTCTGGCGGGAGCCGCGAGGGACGAGCGGCGGATGGTAGACCCGCCGCCGCCCCTCCCGCTCCGACCACCCAGCCACGGCCACCGGACCCCGGAACCCGGAACCCGGAACCCGGGACCGGACCCGGACCCGGACCCGGACCCGGACCCGGACCCACCTCACCAGCGGTCGTGGATCTTCGCCCTCAGGTGCTCGTCGTAGATCTCCCGGACGCCGGACGCGAAGAGCGGGCCGAGGACGTCGGCGCTTCCCGCGACGGCGTTGGCGCGCGCCTGGTCGGCGCTGCGGGCGCCGGGGATGACGGTGGTGACGCCGGGCTGCTGCCAGACCCATGCGAGCGCGACCTGCGCGGGCGTGAGGTCCTGCGCGACGACGTCGCGCACCAGCGTGGAGAACTCGTCCGCCGCCTGCACACCCGTCTCGAAGTCGACGCCGGAGAACGTCTCGCCGACGTCGAACGCGCTGCCGTCGCGGTTGTACGTGCGGTGGTCGTCGGCGGCGAAGGTGGTGTCCTTGGTGTACTTCCCCGTGAGCAGCCCCGACGCGAGGGGGACGCGTGCGATGACGCCGACGCCGGCGTCGGACGCGGCGGGCAGCACCTGGTCGAGCGGCTTGAGGCGGAACGCGTTGAGGATGATCTGGACGCTCGCGACATGGGGCCGGGCGATGGCGGTCAGGGCCTCGTCGACGGTCTCGACGCTCACCCCGTAGGCGGCGATCGCTCCCTCGGCGACGAGGGTGTCCAGCGCGTCGTAGACCTCGTCGCGCGAGTACACGGCTGTCGGTGGGCAGTGGAGCTGCACGAGGTCGAGCCGCTCGGTGCGCAGGTTGGCGCGCGAGCGGTCGGTCCACTCGCGGAACTTCGCGAGCGTGTAGTTGTCGGGGTCCTGCGCCTCGCGACGGCCCATCTTGGTCGCGACCGTGATGCCGTGGCCGGGGTTGTCGGCGAGGTAGGAGCCGATGATCTGCTCGCTGCGGCCGTCGCCGTAGACGTCGGCGGTGTCGAAGAACGTCACGCCGGCCTCGGCGGAGGCGTCGAGGACCGCGCGCGCGTCGCCCTCGTCGACGTCGCCCCAGTCGGCGCCGAGCTGCCACGTCCCGAGCCCCACCACCGAGACGAGCCGTCCCGTGCGTCCGAGCACACGTCGTTCCATCGTTCCTCCTCGTGCTGCGTCGGGCGCGCAGGTGCACGTGCCCGGGCACCGAGTCTGACGGTCGGCGGGCCATCGTGCACCCGCGCACGCCGAGTACCGTGTGTGAGCGTGAACACCGACGCACCCTCCGGCGCACAGCTGCGCATCTCCCACGGCGACCACGTCGCCACGATCACCGAGGTCGGAGCGGCCGTCCGCGAGTACGCGGTCGCCGGTCGCCCGGTCTTCGTCCCCTTCGCCGAGCACGAGGTCTCGCCCGCCTTCAACGCGGCGGTGCTGCTGCCCTGGCCGAACCGCCTGCGCGACGGCCAGTACGAGCTCGACGGGACCGCGTTCCAGGTTCCCGTCACCGAGTTCGAGCGCAGCACGGCGCTGCACGGCCTCGCCTGCTGGGAGCGCTGGTCGGTCGTGGAGCACAGGGATGCCGAGGTCGTCCTCGAGCTGCGCCTCGTCCCGACACCGGGCTACCCGTTCGCGCTCGTCTCGCGCGTCACGTACACGCTGGGCGACGACGGGCTCCGGGTGCAGGTGCGCACGACCAACTCCGGGACGGGGACGGCGCCCTACGGCGTGGGCTTCCACCCGTGGCTCTCCCCCGCGGGCGCGGACCTCGACGACTGCACGATCCGCCTCGACGCGTCCACGCGGGTGACGACCGACGACCGTCTGCTCCCGACGGGCACGGAACCGGTCGCCGGCAGGTTCGACCTGCGCGAGACGCGGTCGCTGCGGGGCGTGGACGTCGACGACGCGTACGTCGACGTGACGCGCGACGACGCGGGCCTGTCGTGGATCCGCCTGGGTGCACCCGACGGTCGCACGGCCGCGGTCTGGATGGACTCGTCGATGGACACGTGGCAGATCTGCACGGGCGACCACGTGGGCGACGTCGCGTTCCGGCGTTCGGGTGTCGCCGCGGAGCCCATGAGCTGTATCGCGGACGCGTTCCGTACGGGTGACCGGCTGGTCCGGCTCGCACCGGGCGACGCCCACGAGGTGACGTGGGGCGCGACGCTCCTGTGAGCGCGCCGTGGGTGGGTGGGGTGGGTGGGTGGGTGCCCATCCACCCCGCCCGACGTGAGGCGCCGGGCACCGACACGCCGGGCGGACCGGCCGCGATCGACCGACGCTCCCCGCGTCGGGGAGAATGACCCCCGTGGAAGACGCGGCAAGTCGAGAGGTACGGATCTGCGTCGTCGGCGACGAGCTGAGCGCCGGCGTCGGTGATGCCAAGGCACTGGGGTGGGCGGGGCGCGTCGTGGCGCGCACGCGCTTCCCGCAGCCTGCCTACGTGTTCCCGCTGGCGATCCCCGGCGAGACGACGACGGCGCTCAGCCAGCGCTGGGAGGCGGAGACCGCACGGCGCTTCTCCACCGAGCTCGACGTGGACAACCGCCTCGTCATCGGCCTCGGCCGGCACGACCTCGACGCGGGGCTGTCCGTCGCGCGCTCGCGCCTCAACCTCGCGAACGTCCTGGACGTCGCGGAGTCGCACCGCCTCCCGACGTTCGTCGTCGGACCGCCGCCAGGGCACCCGCAGGACGCCGAGCGGCTCGCCGAGCTGTCCAACGCGTTCTCGGACGTCGCGAACCGTCGTCGGGTGCCGTACGTCGACACGTTCAGCCCGCTCGTCACGCACGAGCAGTGGCTCGCCGACCTCGCCCAGAGCGGCAACGGGTTCCCCGGCCAGGCGGGGTACGGGCTCATGGCGTGGCTCGTGCTGCACACCGGCTGGCACGCCTGGCTGGGCCTGCCCGACGACACGGCCTGACCCGCGACGCAGCACGACGGCCCGCCCGCCGGGAGCGTTCCCGGCCGACGGGCCGTCGTCGGTCCTGCGGCGCTCAGCCGCGCGAGACCGTGAGGTCGCCGGACACCGTGTTCGTCGACACGTAGGCGCCGCCCGTCCCCGGCTGGTCGACGTGGTCGACCGACGTGGTGCGCTGCGCGCTGCTCTCGAGCTTGACGCCGTCCAGGACGGCCTTGCCCGTGACGCTGCGGACCTTGAGGTTGACCGGGGCGCCGGCGCCGAGGCGTACCGCGACGTCGCCGGAGACGGTGCGCGCGTCGACGAGCGGCGTGCTCTCCCGTGCCTCGACCTCGACACCGCTCGTCACGGTGTTGACCGAGACGCGGCCGAGCGACCCGCCGAGGGTGACCGCGCCCGAGGCCGTGGTCACGTGCACGTCGCCGACGTGCTCGAGGACGTCGACGGCGCCGGTGGCGGTCTTGACGGACACCGTCCCGCGAGCGCCCTGCACGCGGGCGATGCCTGTCGCGGTCGTGACCGACACGTCCGCCTGCGCGCCGGTGATCGTCGCCGCCGCGCGCGCCGTGGTCACCTTGACGGGCACGCGCGCGGGGACCGTGAGCCGGACGACGGCGCGGTCCTTGTCGCGCAGACCCTTCGCGCGGTCGACGAGACCCTCGATGCCGGCGAAGTCGTAGCCGATGCGCAGCTCGCCGTCGTGCACGCTCACCTGCAGCGCGCGCTCCGACACCTCGCTCACGTCGATGCTCGCCCCGGCCTCGCGGCCCGGGTCGGCGACGACGTCGACCGACCCGTCGGTGAGCTGGACGACGACGCGGCGCACGTCCGCGACGTCCACGGTCTGGGGGGCGTTGATGACCCAGGACTCGGTGCTCATGCGTATCTCTCCTCGTTCGGTGCGGTTCTCGATCGGGTGTGTCGTTCGGGGACTGGAGCTGACCGTCGGTCAGGGCAGGGTCGCTCGCACGGCCTTGCGGGCGCTGTCGAGCACGGTGCGCAGGGTGTCGACCGTGAGCTCGCTGACCACGCTCGCGGCGTCCGCGCGGCGCAGGTCCGCCCGGACGTCCTCGCGGAACCGCTGGAGCACGGCCTCGGCCTCCATGCGCCACGCGTAGGACTCGCGCCGCCGGGGGTCGGGCTCGCCGTCCCGGGGCCGGGCGCGCGCCGTCTGCGCCGCAGCGGCGAGCTCGGCACGCAGGCCGCGGAGCGACCCCTGGACGTCGTCGCGCAGCGCCTGCGCACGCTGCCGCACGGTCTCCGCGATGCCGTGCTCGAGCTCGGCGACGTCGGCGCGGCGTGCCTCGATCTCCGCGCGTCCGGCGGGCGTCAGCGCGTAGGTCGTCTTGCGGCCGTCGGCGCTGCGGAGCACGAGCCCTTCGTCCTCGAGCCGGGCGAGCCGGGGGTAGATCGTGCCGGCGCTCGGGCGGTACGTGCCGCCGAACCGGTCCGAGAGCTCGGTGATGAGCTCGTAGCCGTGCTTGGGTCCCGTGTCGAGCAGAGCCAGCAGGTAGAGGCGGAGCTGCCCGTGGGCGAAGACGGTCGCCATCAGAGGTCCACCGGCCCGGCAGGCGCGCTCGGGCGAGCGCCGGGGCTCCCCCAGGCGGGCGCGTCCTCGGTGCGGGCGCCGGTCCCGCGCGCGTCGTCGTCGGCCGCCCCCCGCAGGACCGTCACGTCCCCCGAGACGGCCGAGACGCGCACCGGGGCTCCGCGCCCGGAGCGCGCCGTGCGGGCGAACGTGCCGCCCGACCCGCGCCGCTCCTCCCCGTCCACGAGGAGCCGGCCGCTCACGCAGCGGATCGCGTAGTCCATGGCGTCGGGGTCGGGCAGCCGCACGAGCACGTCGGCCGAGACCGCGCTGACGAGGACCTCGGACGGAGTCGTGCGCGAGTCGACGGTCACGGAGCCGGAGACCGAGTCGAGCCGCAAGGACGTCAGCGCGCCGGTCGCCGTGAGGCCACCGGACACGGAGTCCATGCGGACCGCGCCGTCGTGCTCGCTCGCCGAGACCTCGCCGGCGACCGTGTCGACCCGCAGCTCGCCCGCGGTCCGGCTCGTCAGGAGGGAGCCGGTGACCGTCTGGAGCCGCAAGCCCTCGCGCACCCCGGCGACGAGGGCCTCGCCCTGCACCGTCGCCACCTTGGCACGCACGGTCGCGGGGACCGCGACGTGCACGTCGGCCGCGTCGCGGCCCGTATAGGTGCGGAAGCGCTCGAGGAAGCCCTTCCAGCCCGCGACGAACGAGCCGTAGCCGACATGGAGCGTCGACCCCTCGACGCGCACCTCGAGCGCGCGCCCGGTCACCGAGTGCACCTCGACCCGCGCGTCCGTGCGCGTCGGGTCGTCGTGCGCGACGACGTCGATGCGCCCGCCGATGACCGTCGCGTCGAGCGCCGTGATGCGCTCGAGCTCGATGATCTGCGGACCCGTGACGGTCCAGCTCTCCTGCGTCATCCGGCGCTCCGTCCTCGGTCTGGTCCGGGGCGGCTCCCCGGGCCGGCGAATTTCGCGATATATCTCGTCGCCGCACGACACGATATATCGCGTCAGCGGACCTGGCAAGGGGTCCGGTGTGGGACCATGGGAGACGGACCGGACACGCTGAGGGCGGCCGTCCCCGCCGAGAACGGCAGCACTCCCCGAGAACCGTCAGGAGATCACCATGAGCAAGCGCGGACGCAAGCGTCGCAGCCGCAAGGGCAACGCCGCGAACCACGGCAAGCGCCCCAACGCCTGAGAACGCGCCCGACAGGGCACGCGAGAGGGCCCGGACCGACGACGTCGGTCCGGGCCCTCTCGCGTGTCCGGCTGGTGTGCGGGCCCGAGGAGCGGGCCGAGCGCGTCAGCGCGTCTCGACCACCGTCGTCGTCGAGACCATCACCGTGAGCTGCGTGTGGATGCGCTCACGCAGACCCGCGGGCGCCTTCTCGTGGCACGACCGACGCACGAGCTGCTTGACGAGCTCCTCGACGCTCAGCTCGGCGAGGCACGGCGAGCAGTGCGCGACGTGCGCCCGCATGCGGAGCTCGTCGTCGGCCGTCATCTCCGAGTCCAGGTACTCGTAGAGGTGCGTGAGCGCGTGCTCGCACTCGGACTCGCCCGCGGTCGAGTGCGGGATGGGGGTCACCGGCTCGTCCACCGGGGACGCCCCGGGGTTCCGGCTCTCTGACGTGCTCACGACTCACCTCCGGGGGTCTTGGCCCCCACCAGTCCTCGCCTCGCGGCGTAGTCGGCCAGCAGCTCGCGCAGCTGGCGCCTGCCTCGGTGCAGGCGGGACATGACCGTGCCGATCGGTGTCCCCATGATCTCCGCGATCTCCTTGTAGGGGAAGCCCTCGACGTCCGCGTAGTACACGACCATGCGACGATCCTCGGGCAGCTCCTGCAGCGCGCGCTTGACGTCGGAGTCCGGGAGGCGGTCCAGCGCCTCGGCCTCGGCGGAGCGCAGCCCCTGCGACGTGTGCGACGCGGCACGCGCGATCTGCCAGTCCTCGACGTCGTCCGTCTGGGCCTGCTGCGGCTCGCGCTGCTTCTTGCGATACGTGTTGATGAACGTGTTCGTGAGGATCCGGTAGAGCCAGGCCTTGAGGTTCGTGCCCGGGCGGTACTGGTGGAACGCGGCGAAAGCCTTGGCGAACGTCTCCTGCACGAGGTCCTCGGCGTCCGACGGGTTGCGCGTCATGCGCAGCGCCGCGGAGTAGAGCTGGTCCAGGTACTGCAGCGCGTCGCGCTCGAAGCGCGCGGCGCGCGCCGCATCGGTCTCCGCCTCGGGAGCCCGGTTCGTGTCGGTGTCGTCCACCGGGTCCACGGGCGACGGCTCGCCCCGTCCCGGCGTCGTGGACGCCGTCACTGGCATGCCGGAGACGTCGCTGCCGGAGATTCGCTCTGTCATCAACAACGAGCCTAGTCCCCCGTTCGGGTGGGTGTTCGGTGGGGCGACCCGGGCGTCGTGCGTTGCCGACCAGGCAGCCGCGAACGCGGCCTTCACGGAGGTCTCCGCCGAGGGGACCGCGGCGGTGCCCGGGGACGCCGACGGCACGACGGACGGCGCAGGTGCGGAGGTGTCGAGCAGCAGGGTCACGAGTGGTGCAACCCGGCGACCTGCGCGGTCATTCCCGCGGGCAGCCCACGACGAACCAGCGGATGTGCGCCGGGCGCGTCGTCGCTACGGTCCGGGCGCGTCGTCGCTACGGTGACGAGCATGACGACCGCATCGGAGAACTCCCGCTTCCTCACCCTCCTGCGCGAGCAGGTGGGCCACGAGCTTGACGCCCACCAGCAGTACATCGCGATCGCCGTGTGGTTCGACTCGCACGACCTTCCCCAGCTCGCCGCGCACTTCTACCGCCAGTCGGTCGAGGAGCGCAACCACGCGATGATGATCGTCCAGTACCACCTCGACCGGGACCTGCCGGTCGAGATCCCCGGCACGGGCGCGGTCCGCAACGACTTCTCGAGCGTCGTCGAGCCGCTGCAGCTCGCGCTCGACCAGGAGAAGCAGGTCACCGGGCAGATCGAGGCGATCTTCCGCGCCGCGCGCGAGGAGGGCGACGCGCTCGGCGAGCAGTTCCTCCTGTGGTTCCTCAAGGAGCAGGTCGAGGAGGTCGCGTCGGCGACGACGCTGCTCACGGTCGCGCACCGGGCCGGCGACAACCTCTTCGACCTCGAGAACTACGTCGCCCGCGAGACCATCGGCGACTCCGGCGAGTCCGCCGACGCGCCGGAGGCAGCGGGCGGCGCGCTCTGACACCGCAGCGCCGACCCGATCGCACGCCGTAGCACCGGTCCGCAGGTGGCGCGGCACCCGCGCGGAGGGCAGGCTGGGACCGTCCGGCTCACGAAGGAGATCCGATGCTGCTGCGTCCCCTTGCGAGGCCCATGCTGGCCTCCTGGTTCGTCTACGACGGCGTCCAGGCCGCCCTCAAGCCCGCCGAGCACGTCCGGGCGGCCCGCGGCGGCGTCGAGCTCGTCGAGCGGGCGGGGGTCGAGGTCCCGTTGAGCGACCGTCAGGTGACGACCCTCGTCCGGGCGCACGGGGCCGCGACCGCCGTCGCCGGGCTGTGCCTCGCCGTCGGCAAGGCGCCCCGGACGGCGGCGCTCACGCTCGCCGCGCTCACGGTGCCGCTCGCGGTCGTCAACCAGCCCTTCACCTCGAGCGGGACGACGCGCACCGAGCGCACCCGCAGGTTCGTGGCGAACGTCGGGGCCATCGGTGCCGCGCTGATCGCCGGCGCGGACTACGAGGGCCGCCCCGGCGTGCAGTGGCGGCTCGAGAAGGCGCGCCACGACCTCGCGCTCGCCAAGCAGGCGAAGCAGGAGTCCGTCGTCGCGGGCACCAAGGGCGCCACGCGTTCGGCGAAGAAGACCGCGAAAGGGATGGCGCGCTCCACCAGCAGGGCGGCGAAGGACGCGGGCCGCTCGGCTCGGCGCGCCGCGAAGGCCGCGCAGGAGGCGGCCGAGCACGCCGCGGCCAGCGCCTCCGAAGCGGTGCACGACGCCGGCGCGGCCGTCCGCGCGAAGGTCGCCTGACGCCGTCGGACTCGCGTCCGTCCGGCGGGACCGGCCGCCGTCGTGCGGGCTGCCTCCACTAGCCTGGACGCCATGACGACCCCGCCTTCTGCCGCCAGCGCTGCCGCCCCCGTCGACGAGGGGTGGGCCGCGCCGACGGCGGACGGACCGCTCGACGCGACCGTCGAGGTGCCGGGGTCCAAGTCGCTGACGAACCGCCTGCTCGTGCTCGCCGCGCTCGCGGACGGTCCGGGCACGCTGCGCGGGGCGCTGCGCAGCCGCGACGCGGACCTCATGATCGCCGGGCTGCGGGCGCTCGGCGTCGGGATCGAGGAGGGCGGCTCCCCGAGCGAGCTGCACGTCACGCCGGGCCCGCTGCGCGGGCCGGTCGCCGTCGACTGCGGTCTCGCCGGGACGGTCATGCGCTTCCTGCCGCCGGCGGCGGCGCTGGCCGACGGCGCGGTCCGGTTCGACGGCGACGAGGCCGCGCGGGTCCGCCCGATGGGCCCGGTGCTCGCCGCGCTGAACGCTCTCGACGTGAGCGTCGAGCGCGACGGCGACGCCTCGACCCTTCCGACGACCCTGCCCTTCACGATCCGCGGGCGGGGCCGCGTGCGCGGCGGGTCGGTCGACCTCGACGCCTCGGCGTCGAGCCAGTTCGTCTCGGGCCTGCTTCTCGCCGCAGCGCGGTACGACCAGGGGCTCACCGTGCGTCACATCGGGCACACGCTGCCGAGCATGCCGCACATCGAGATGACGGTGGAGGTCCTGCGCGAGGTGGGCGTAGTCGTCGACGACTCGCGGCCCGCGATCTGGCGCGTCGAGCCGGGGCCGATCACGGCGCGCGACGTGCAGGTCGAGCCCGACCTGTCGAACGCCGCGCCGTTCCTCGCGGCCGCGCTCGTCGCCGGTGGCACCGTGCGGGTCACGGGCTGGCCGACGGCCACCACCCAGCCCGGCGCGATGGTCCCCGAGCTGCTGGAGTCCATGGGCGCGACGGCGTCGCTCGACGGCGACGTGCTGTCGGTGACGGGAACGGGCGAGGTGCGCGGCGTCGACGTCGACCTGCACGCCGCGGGCGAGCTAGCGCCGACGATCGCCGCGCTCGCCGCGCTCGCCGACTCCCCCAGCCGGCTGCGCGGTATCGCGCACCTGCGTGGGCACGAGACCGACCGGCTCGCGGCCCTCGCGACCGAGATCACGCGCCTCGGCGGGCAGGCGGAGGAGACGCGCGACGGGCTCGTCATCACGCCGCGCCCGCTGCACGGCGGGCTGTTCCGCACGTACCACGACCACCGCATGGCGACGTCCGCGGCCGTGATCGGGCTGCGTGTCCCGGGGGTGGGGGTGGAGAACGTCGAGACGACCACCAAGACGCTCCCCGGGTTCGCGGGCATGTGGGAGCGCATGCTCCGGGGCGGGGCGGCGACCCGCTGATGGCCCGCGTCCCCGACGAGTCCGACTTCCGCTCCCGCCCGGGCAAGCGCGGCAGCCGGCCGCGCACCAAGCAACGGCCCGAGCACGCGGACGCGGTGACCGGGTTCGTCACGGGCGTGGACCGGGGCCGGTACACGCTGCTCGTCGACGAGTCGGCCGACGGCCCCGGGACCGACGACGAACGCGTCGTCGTCGCGATGAAGGCGCGCGACATCGGCCGCACGCGCGTCGTGTGCGGTGACCGGGTCGATCTCGTCGGCGACGTGAGCGGCGAGGACGGGACGCTCGCGCGCATCGTGCGCATCCAGGAGCGGTCGTCGGTCCTGCGGCGCACCGCCGACGACACCGACCCCTACGAGCGGGTCGTCGTCGCGAACGCCGATCAGCTCGTGATCGTCACCGCGCTCGCCGACCCCGAGCCGCGCACGCGCATGATCGACCGGTGCGTCGTCGCCGCGTACGACGCCGGCATGGACGTCCTGCTGTGCCTCACCAAGGCGGATCTCGCCGACGCCGGGCCGCTGCGCGCGCTCTACGAGCCGCTCGGGGTGTCGGTCGTCGTGACGCGCCGCGCGCCCGACGGGCTCGTCGAGGGCGGGTGGGCGATCGAGCCGCTCGATGCCGTCCGTGACGCGCTGGCGGGCCGCACGTCCGTGTTCGTCGGCCACTCGGGCGTCGGCAAGTCGACGCTGGTCAACGCGCTCGTGCCCGACGCCCGGCGCGCGACCGGCGTCGTCAACGACGTCACGGGTCGCGGCCGGCACACGTCGACGTCCGCGGTCGCCCTCCGGCTCCCCGGCGGCGGCTGGGTCATCGACACGCCTGGCGTGCGCTCGTTCGGGCTCGCGCACGTGCGGGTAGAGAACCTGCTGCACGCGTTCGAGGACCTCGACGCCGTCGCGCAGGAGTGCCCCCGCGGGTGCACGCACCTCGACGACGCCCCGGACTGCGCGCTCGACGACTGGGTCGCCGCAGCACCGGACGACGAGACGCGCGCCGCCCGCGCGGCGCGGGTGGAGTCCTTCCGCCGCGTGCTGGGCTCCCGCACCGGTGCCGCCTGATCTGCCCGAGCGGGCGCGCCTACGCGCCGCGCGCCCGCGCCTACGCGCGAGCCCCGCGCGGAGGGACGTTCCGCCGCGCGCGGCGCACGCGTAGGCGCGGCGCGGCGCTCGCCGCGCGTCGCACCGCTACGGTGTGAGCCATGACGCCCCCCTCGACGCGCGGCTACGACGACGACCTGCGCCTCGCCCACGTGATCGCCGACCAGGTGGACGGGCACACGATGTCCCGGTTCAAGGCGCTCGACCTGCACGTCGAGTCCAAGCCCGACAGCACCCCCGTGAGCGACGCCGACCGGGCCGCGGAGGAGATCATCCGCGCCCAGCTCGGCCGCGCTCGCGGTCGCGACGCGATCGTCGGCGAGGAGTTCGGCGAGACGGGGCACGGCGCGCGGCGCTGGATCATCGACCCGATCGACGGGACGAAGAACTTCGTGCGCGGCGTCCCCGTCTGGGCGACGCTCATCGCGCTCGCCGACGGCGACGAGGTCGTCGTCGGGCTCGTGTCCGCGCCCGCGCTCGGCCGCCGCTGGTGGGCGTCGAGGGGCACCGGTGCCTGGACCGGCAAGTCGCTCGCCGCCGCGTCGCGGTTGCACGTCTCCGGGGTCGGCCGGTGGGAGGACGCCTCGCTCGCCTACTCCTCGCTCACCGGCTGGGAGGAGCGCGGGAGGCTGGAGCCGTTCCTCGACCTCATGCGGGGCGCGTGGCGTACGCGCGGGTACGGCGACTTCTGGTCGTACATGCTCGTCGCCGAGGGCGCGGTCGAGGCGGCTGCTGAGCCCGAGCTCGAGCTCTACGACATGGCCGCGCTCGTGCCGATCGTCACCGAGGCGGGCGGGCGGTTCACGTCGCTCGACGGCGCGGACGGCCCGTGGGGCGGCAACGCCGTCGCGAGCAACGGCCTGTTGCACGACGAGGTGCTCAAGCGCCTGGGGTGACCGCCCGGCTCAGCCGCGCGGCACGTCCGGGAGCTCCGACCAGTCGTACCAGAGCAGGTCGCGCTCCGTGACGCGCTCGAGCGCCGCGTCCAGCGCGGCGTCCGCGTCCGGGCCCTCACCGTCCGCGGCGGCCAGCACCGCCTCCACGTCCGGTGCCGCCTCAGGCTCGTCGACGTGCACGCACACGATCGCCACGTCGGCGACCGTGCGCACGATCTCGACCGCGCTCGGTGCCGGCGCGTCCTCGTCGTCCGCCGTGGTGCCAGGGTCGTCCGCCCCGACGACCTGGACCGCGCCGTCGGGCACCTCGAGCGTGACGACGAGCCGCTGCCGCGGGCCGTCGGGCCGGGAGGCGACGAGGGCGAGCGAGTCGTCCGCCGCCTCGAGCGCCGCGGCGTACTCGAGCCCCTCCGCGTCCTCGTCGGGCAGGGACCGGGTCAGGGCCGCCGTGACCGCGTGGGCGCCGCGGGGTGCGACCGTCCAGCGGGCCGCGTCGGGGGTGAGCGTCACGGCGTCGAGCTCGTCGAGCGTCGCGGGCAGGTAGATGCGCATGGGTTCAGTGTGCCGCCTCTCGCACGTGGCCGTGCGACGCACCACGCCCGGCGGGGACCGGCGTCGTCTCGCGCACGTGCGCCGCGAGGCGCGCGACCGCCCGCCGCGCCGGGCTCCCGGGCGCCACCTCCGCGAGCGCACGACCCTCGCGCAGCGCGACGTCGAAGGAGCGGTCCTCGGGCACGGCGTGGAGGTCGTCGACGCCCGCGTACCGGGCCATCGCGTCCCGCACGGCCCGCTCCGGGCGCGGGCCGACCACGGTCGACCGCACGCGGTTGACGACGACGACGCGCAGGGCCCCGGCGGCGACGCCTGCGTCCGCGAGCTCGTCGAGCGCGCGGACGAGCCGCTGCACGCCCACCGGGTCGGCCGCTCCCACGACCACCACCGCGTCCGCGGCGGCGAGCGCGCTGAGCGTCGCGTCGTTGCGCTGGGGCGCGCGGGTGTCGTAGGTGAGCAGCTCGTCGCGCTCGATCGCGAAGCCGCAGTCCACCACCGTCCAGTCGGCGACCGTCCGGGCCACCTCCCAGACGGCGTCGAGGGACGCACCCGGAAGCTCCGGCCAGCGCGCGGCGCGCGCGACACCGGTGAGGACCCGGACGCGGTCCATGACCGCCGGGGCGAGCGCGACGAGGCCGGCCGCGTCGAGCGCGCCCTGCCCCGCGCTCCGGACCGCCGCGGCGAGCCCCGGCGACTCGTCGAGCATGCCGAGGTGCTGCGCGACGGTGCCGCCGTAGGTGTCGGCGTCGACGAGGAGGACGTCCGCCGCGGGTCCGGTCGGCGCGCTCGTCGGGAGCTCGACCTCCGCGGCACGCCGGTCGCGCCGCGAGCCGCGACCGCGCCGCCCTGCGGCGGTGGGCCCGGCGAGCTCGGCCGCGAGGTTGACCGCGAGGACCGTGCGGCCCGGCGCACCGGTCGGGCCCCACACCGCGACGACCCGGCCGTCACGACGCGCGGGTGCCGGCCCCGCCGTCCCCGCCACGACGGGCGTCCGGTCCGCCGGGTGCCCCGCCCCTGCGTGCGTGGGCACCGCCGAGCGGACGACGTCGCGCAGCTCGTCCGGGGAGGCGGTCAGGTCGACGACGACGTCTACTCCGAGCGCACGCAGCCGACCCTCCTCCCAGGACCCCGTGAGGGCGAGCGCGACGACGCGGACGCCGTGGGCGCGCAGCTCGGCGACCGCCTCGCGGTCCAGCGCGGGCAGGTCAGACGACACGACCGCGACCCGGCCCGCGCCTGCGGCTGCTGCCGCACGCAGCTCCGTGACGTCCGCGCAGCGACGGGTGACCTGAAGACCGGGGGCGTCGAGCGCCGTGACGACGTCCGCCTCGCGATCGCCGCGTACCGCGCACAGCACGGTCGCGACGGCGGTCGCGCCGCTCACCCGGCACCGCCCACGGGGACGAGCGCGAGCGTCCCGTCGCCCGCGACGGCGCCGAGGACGCCGGGCAGGTCGTCCACCGCGACGAGCAGGTGGACCGTGAGCGGCCCTCCGACGACGAGCGCGCCCTCGCCCTCGTCGACCTCGGCGACCGTGACGCCGCCGACGAGGAGCGCGGGCTCTGCCGGGGTGGCGTCACGGGCCGCCTCGGTCGCGGACTCCTGGTCGGCCGCCGGCACGTGCCAGAGGTCGACCGTCGCGCCCGTCACGATGCGGTCGGAGAGGCCGCTCGTCACCGGGACGGCGACGGCTCGCACCGCGAGGTCCTCCTGGCCGCCGAGCGCGTCGGCGGGCACGAGCTCGCCCGAAGCGACGGTCCGCAGGACCACGGGCTCGTCCGGGAGCCCGTCCTCGACGAGGAGGTAGCGGTCGGTCTGCGTGCCGAGACGCACGTCGACGGCGCGCAGGTCGGCCGTCGTGACCGTGCTCCCGGGCGTGAGGACGGTCCCGGCCGCGTAGACCGCGACGGTCTCGCTCGCCGCGCTCACGGCCCACGATCCGAGCGCGACGGAGAGGGCGACGACGACCACGCCCACGAGCAGGCGCGGGTCGCGCCAGGTCGGTCGTCGCAGCCGCGCGGCCGGGGCCGGTGGTGCGTGAGTCGTCGCGCGCGGTCGTTCCAGCGTGGTCGTCATCGATCTCCCCCTGGGTGGTGGTCTCCGGCACGCGACGCGTGCTGCGGGTTCATGATCCTCGGTACGGCAGCCGCGCGCAGAGGCCTGTGGACGACCGTCGTCGCGCCCCGGTCGCGTGCCAGACTGACGCCATGTCTCAGCGCTTCCTCACCCTCGCCGACGTCACGGAGGAGCTCAACATCTCCGCCGCGCAGGCGTACGCGCTCGTCCGGTCCGGAGAGCTCCCCGCGATCCAGGTCGGCGGCCGCGGGCAGTGGCGCGTCGAGGTGAGCGAGCTCGAGGGCTACATCCAGCGCATGTACGCGCAGACGCGGCAGCGCATCGAGGCCGGCGACTTCGACGGCTGACCGCCGCGCGTGACCGGCGCGCGCCGTCTTCTGCTGCTCCCCCTGCGTCGCCCTCACCTCGGGACGATCCCCGGCTCCGGGTCGCTGACGCACAAGAGCGCCGCGTAGGGGACCGCACGCGCGCCCTGGGCGTCCCCGGGCCGCACCTCGACGTCGAGGTGGTCCCTGCCGACTCGCGCGATCCATCCGGCGAACGTCCCCGCCGGTGTGCGGACCTGGACGGGACGACGGTCGCGCATGAGCGCGCGCAGGACGTGCCCCAGCCCGAGCCCGTCCGACCGAGCCGACACGGCGGGCACGGCGTGCCGCCCGAGTCCCGTCACGGCCGCGAGCGCCGCAGTCGGGACGAGGTGCTGACCGCGCCCGTCGCCGACGAGCACCCAGTCCGTGGCGGCGTCGCGCACCACGCCGGAGACCCGTGCGCCGTCGCGCAGCTCGAGGTCCACCGGTCCGGTCGCACCGCGGAGCCGCTCCAGGAGGGTGATCGTGGCGTGCTCGGCGCGCGTGAGGTCGGCGACCACGGCAGCACGGTCGGCGGCCTCGACCGCGGCCAGCTGGCCGTCGAGGTCCTCGAAGAGCGCGTCCCATCGCACGGGCACACCGTAGCGGTGCACGGGAGCCCTGCGACGCCCACCGTCCACATCACGAGAAGCCCTCTGGACAGAGCATGCCGAACTCGTTTAGATAGGCTTGTCAGCGTCAAACGATATCAAACGACATCAAGACGCGGTCGCCGCCAGGCGACAGCGGGCAGGGGGCCCCGATGGACAGACGACCCGCAGCCGAGGCTGCACGTGGCAACGCGACGCTCGTCGTTCTCCTCGTGACGATGACGGGCGCCGCGCTGGCTCTCGCGCTCCGCACACGGCACGTCGTGGGCGAGCTGCCGTCGTCCCAGGTCGAGCCCTACCTCGAGCTCGTGGCTCTCGGCGTGGGCCTGCTCGCCGCCGCGTGGATCGCGGTGAGTGCGCTGCTCGGGACCGTGTGCGTGCTCGCCCGGGCCGCCGGACGCTCGTGGTCGGCCGGGGAGCGGCTCGTGGTCCGCATCGCCCCCCAGGTCGTCCGGCGGGCGGCACGCGTCGGGGTCACGGTGTCGGTCGGCGCCGGCCTCGTCCTGTCCGGTGGGGCCGCCCAGGCCTCCGACGCCCCCGCTCCCGAGCCCGCCGTCGTCGCCGTCGATCTCGGATGGCGCCCGTCGACAGTGGTGGCGCCGTCCGACACACCGGCGCCCGCCGAGGACGCGCAGGGTCCGTCCGCCCTCGACCCACCCTCCGGCACCGCAGCCCCCGGGCACGACGACGTCGCGGTCCCGGCCGAGCGCGTCGACCCGCCCTCCGCGACGAGCGACCGGACACACCCGGCCGAGGGGACAGTGACCGCGCCGGCGAGCCCGGCCATGACGGAGGGGCCACCGGCAAGCACGGCGCACCCACCCGCGACGACGACCCTGAGCGAGGTCGCCCAGCGCGACGCCGCGCTCGCCGTCACGCGCGAGGTGGCGACCGACACCGACCCGCAGGAGGCCGTCGTCCTCCGCGGGGACTCCCTCTGGTCGATCGCGTCCCGGCACCTGCCCGCGGACGCCGACGACGCGCAGGTCGCCGCGGCGGTGCAGCGCTGGCACGCGACGAACGCCGACGTGATCGGTGCCGACCCCGACCTCATCCTCCCCGGCCAGGTGCTCCGCGCACCCTCGGCCTGACGACCGCGTCCCACGAAGGAGCTCGACGATGACCGCTCTGCCGACCGCACACCTCGGCCCGACGGCTCCGGCTCCGGCCGCGGCTCCGGAGATGGCGGCTCGACCGTCGTCGTCCACCCCGGCCGCGCGGGAGACCCGTTCCACGAGCACGCCCTCCGCGGGGCCCGCACGGCTCCTGCGCTGCGTCGGAGATCGCCTCGCGCCGGAGGTCGACGTGCGCGACGAGAACCGCCGCGTGCCCCAGCACGTCGTGCGGGGGCGCCCGTGGGGACCGCCCACCACGCCGCTCCCCCTGCCGGACCCGACCGCGCTCTGCTGCGCCGTCGTGCGCGCGGCGATCGAGGTCGTCCGCGGCGAGCGCACCGTGAGCCAGCTCGCCCGCTGGGTGTCCCCCGAGATCTACGACGCGCTGGCACGCAGGGCGCGGCTGGTGCTCGAGTCACCCACGTCCGATCCTGCGACGCGTCCCGTGACGATCCGCCGGGCACGCCTCGTCCGGATCGGCGAGGGCGTCGCCGAGGGGACCGTCGTCGTCGAGGACGGCGACCGCGTGCGCGCGGGGGCCGTGCGGCTCGAGGCGCGCCGCGGCACGTGGCGCGTCGTCGCGCTCGAGATCGGGTAGCGCTCTGAGTCAGGGAGCGCTCAGCTCCCCACCCTTCTTGACGCCCGCGGCCGGTACGACCTCGGCGGGGACGCCGTCGTCGTCCGCCTGCCCGCCGGGCGTCTCGCTCGCGCTGCGGCGCAGGACCACCCCGGCGAGCACCGCCACCCCGACGACGAGGGCAGCGCCGGTCCACGCCGCGGCCGTGAATCCGTCGGCGAAGGCGGTGGTCGCCGACGTGACGAGCGCCTCGCCCGCGCCGTCGGGCGCACCCTGCGCCGCCGTGAGCGCGCCCGCGAGGGTCTCGCCCGCGGCGTCGGCGGTCTGCTGGTCGAGCCCGGGGACCGCGTCGACCATCCCGATCCGGTACAGCGCGGCGCCGACGCTCCCGAGCACCGCGAGGCCGAGGCCGACGCCGAGCTCGGTGCTCGTCTCGCTGAGCGCGGACGCGGCACCGGACTTCTCCGCCGGCGCGGCGCCGACGACGATCTCCGTGCCCAGCGCGATGACCGGCCCGCCGCCCGCGTACACGAGGACGAACCCCACGACGACGAGGGCGAGCCCGCCGGTGGGCGGCACCTGGGCGAGCACGAGGTAGCCGGTCGCCGAGAGCGCGAGGGACGCGGTCACGACCGCGCCGGGCCGCACCCGGCGGACCATGAGAGGGGCCGCGAGCGACGTCGCGACGAGCACCCCCGCTGCGGGGAGGAGCCACATCCCCGCCTCGAGCGGCGACAGGCCGACCACGAGCTGCAGGTACTGGGTGATGAACAGGTAGATGCCGCCGACGGCGCCCGTGCTGACGAGCAGCACGACGAGCGCGACCCGCAGCCGGCGGCTGCGGAACAGCGCGAGGTCGAGGATCGGGGCCTCGATGCGCGCCTGCCGCCGGACGAACACCGTCCCGAGCACGAGGCCAGCCACCAGGGCGGCGAGCGGCAGGGCGGCCACACCGTGAGTGGCGACCTCCTTGATGCCGAGGACCAGGGCGAGCATGGCGCCGACGGCGAGGACGACGCTCGCGAGGTCGATCCGGCCGGCGGCCGGGTCGCGGAACTCGGGCAGCAGGAGCGGACCTGTCACGAGCAGGAGCGCCATGACAGGCACGCCCAGCAGGAACACCGATCCCCACCAGAACTGCTCGAGCACGAGACCGCCGACGACCGGGCCGAGCGCGATCCCCGCGGAGAACATCGCGGCCCAGATCCCGATGGCCAGACCCCGCTCGCGCAGGTCCGTGAACATCGTGCTGATCAGCGCGAGCGTGGAAGGCATGAGCGTGGCGCCGGCGACGCCGAGCAGCGCACGGCTCGCGATGAGCATCTCGGTGCTCGTCGACCACGCCGCGGCGGCCGACGCGGCACCGAACGCGGCCGCCCCGAGCAGGAGCAGCCGGCGGCGGCCGATCCGGTCGCCGAGCGTGCCCATGGTGACGAGGAAGCCCGCGATCATGAAGCCGTAGACGTCCAGGATCCACAGCAGCTGCGTGCTCGACGGCTGCAGGTCCGCGGCGAGGTACGGCACGGCGAGGTGCAGCACGGTGATGTCGAGGGAGAGCAGGAGGGTCGGGAGAGCGAGGACGGCGAGGCCCAGCCACTGGCGCGGGCCCGCCGTCTGGGCGCCGGTCACAGGTGTCGAGGTCATGCCACCATCGTTCGGTGAGCATGGCTCGCGACGGAAGTACGCACTTCCGGGTGCGGTACTCACCTGGAGGAAAGCGCCAGGGTGGTGTCCAGGCGAATCAGAATCCGCCGTCCCGCGAGGGCGACGTCGCCGCGCCTGCGCGGGCCCCGACGACCGGGAGCGGGAGCACTGAGAACTCCCACACCCGGCGTCGAGGACGTCGTACTGGCGTGCTCACGCGCGGTAGGCACACACAGCAACGCTGCGCGATCGTCACTCCTCGTTCTGGCCGTGGCAGACCTTGTACTTCTTGCCCGAGCCGCACGGGCACTGGGCGTTGCGCGGCGTGCCCGGGAAGGTGCGGCCGTCGCTCTCGACGGAGCTCGCCTCGCCGTGCAGGGCACGCCGTGACCGTCGGCCGGCGTCGCCGGTCACGACGGCCTGGCCGGTGCCGTCCTCGCTGGGTGCGCTGTAGGACAGCGGCACCTGCCGGTCGGGACCGTCGAGGCCCTTCGCGACGAGCGTTCCGGCACGGTTCGTGCTCGCACCACCGAACGCCGCAGGCGCGGCCACCGGGGCCGGCTCGGCCGGGGAGGCGCCCACCACCGGCTCGCCGGCGCCGGACACGTCCTCGCTCGGGGCGTCCTGAACTGGGGCGTCCTGGACCGGGGAATCCTCGACGGCCGCCGACCTGGCCGCCGTCTGCGCCGCGGCGGCGAGCCCCGCCGTCGCACCCGCGGACGCAGCGCCTGCCGCACCACCGAGCGCCTGACCGGCGGCCGACTGCGCCGCCTGCGCGGCCGCCGCCGCCGAGATCCCCGGGGACTGGGAGGGGTTGGCGGCACCCGGCTCCGCGACCTTGACCTCGAGGTTGAAGAGGAACCCGACGGTCTCCTCCTTGATGGCCTCGGTCATCGCCTGGAAGAGCTGGAAGCCCTCGCGCTGGTACTCGACGAGCGGGTCGCGCTGGGCCATCGCGCGCAGCCCGATGCCCTCCTTGAGGTAGTCCATCTCGTAGAGGTGCTCGCGCCACTTGCGGTCGAGGACCGACAGGGTGACGCGGCGCTCGAGCTGACGCATGTTCGCCTCGCCGAGCTGCTCCTCGCGGTTCTGGTACGCGATGCGCGCGTCGGAGAGGATCTCCTCGAGCAGGAGGTCGTGGGACAGCCGCGTCGGGCCGCCGGCCTGCTCGACGACCTCGTCGACCTCGATCGACACGGGGTACACGGCCTTGAGCGCCGTCCACAGCGCATCGAGGTCCCAGTTCTCCGGGTTGCCCTCCGCCGTCGCGCCCTCCACGTAGGCCGTGACCACGTCGACGAGGAAGTGCTGCACCTGCTCCTGCAGGTCCTCGCCCTCGAGGACGCGCCGGCGCTCGTCGTAGATGACCGTGCGCTGGCGCGACAGGACGTCGTCGTACTTGAGGACGTTCTTGCGGATCTCGAAGTTGCGCGACTCGACCTGACCCTGCGCGCTCGCGATGCCGCGCGTGACCATCTTGGACTCGAGCGGCACGTCGTCCGGGAAGCCCGCGCGGTTCATCATCGACTCGGCGAGACCCGAGTTGAACAGGCGCATGAGGTCGTCCTGCATGGACAGGTAGAACCGGGACTCGCCCGGGTCCCCCTGGCGGCCGGATCGACCACGGAGCTGGTTG
Organism: Cellulosimicrobium sp. BMG9.22; assembly: GCF_059159975.1. Classification (NCBI taxonomy): domain Bacteria; kingdom Bacillati; phylum Actinomycetota; class Actinomycetes; order Micrococcales; family Promicromonosporaceae; genus Cellulosimicrobium; species Cellulosimicrobium sp. BMG9.22. Next base: position 75,451 of record NZ_JBZGBY010000022.1, read on the forward strand.
TCGATGCGCCGGGACTCGTGGCGCTCCGTGCCGAGCACGTACAGCCCACCGAGGTCGGTGACCTCCTCGTGCTCCGCGGCGACCGCGGCCTTGGCCTTCTCCAGGGCGTCGGGCCAGGCGGCCTCGTACTCCTCCGGGTTCTCCGCGGCGTCGAGCCCGCGAGCCGCGAGGTCGGCGACCGCCATGAACTCGGCGTTGCCGCCGAGCATGATGTCGGTACCGCGACCGGCCATGTTCGTCGCGACGGTCACCGCGCCCTTGCGCCCCGCCTGCGCGACGATCGCGGCCTCGCGCTCGTGCTGCTTCGCGTTGAGCACCTCGTGCGGGACGCCCTGCTTCTTGAGCTTCGACGACAGCAGCTCGGACTTCTCGACGCTCGTGGTGCCGACGAGCACCGGCTGGCCGTGCGCGTGCCGCTCGACGATGTCGGCCACGACGGCGTCGAACTTGCCGTCCTCGTTCTTGTAGACCAGGTCGGCCTGGTCGATGCGCTGCATCGGGCGGTTCGTCGGGATCGGCACGACGCCGAGCTTGTACGTGCCCTGGAACTCGGCCGCCTCGGTGTCGGCCGTACCGGTCATGCCCGCGAGCTTGGAGTACAGGCGGAAGTAGTTCTGCAGCGTGATCGTGGCGAGCGTCTGGTTCTCCGCCTTGATCTGCACACCCTCCTTGGCCTCGATCGCCTGGTGCATGCCCTCGTTGTAGCGGCGGCCCGCCAGGATGCGCCCCGTGTGCTCGTCGACGATCATGACCTCGCCGTTCAGCACGACGTAGTCCTTGTCGCGCTTGAAGAGCTCCTTCGCCTTGATGGCGTTGTTGAGGAACCCGATGAGCGGCGTGTTGAGCGACTCGTAGAGGTTGTCGATGCCGAGGTAGTCCTCGACCTTCGCGATGCCCGGCTCGAGCACGCCGACCGTGCGCTTCTTCTCGTCGACCTCGTAGTCCGCGCCGGCGTTCAGGCGGCGAACCACCTTCGCGAACTCGCCGAACCAGCGGTTCGTGTCGCCCGAGGCGGGACCGGAGATGATGAGCGGCGTGCGGGCCTCGTCGATGAGGATCGAGTCGACCTCGTCGACGATCGCGAAGTGGTGGCCGCGCTGCACGAGGTCGTCCGTGGACCACGCCATGTTGTCGCGCAGGTAGTCGAAGCCGAACTCGTTGTTCGTCCCGTACGTGATGTCCGCGGCGTACTCCTGCCGGCGCTGCGCGGGCGTCTGGCCGGACAGGATGACGCCGGTCGTCAGGCCGAGGAAGCGGTACACGCGGCCCATGAGCTCGCTCTGGTACTTCGCGAGGTAGTCGTTGACCGTGACGACGTGCACGCCCTTGCCCTCGAGCGCGTTGAGGTAGGCGGCCGTCGTGGCGACCAGCGTCTTGCCCTCACCGGTCTTCATCTCGGCGATGTTGCCGAGGTGCAGCGCCGCGCCGCCCATGAGCTGCACGTCGAAGTGGCGCTGGCCGAGCGTGCGGCGGGCCGCCTCTCGCACCGTGGCGAACGCCTCGGGCAGCAGGTCGTCGAGGGACTCGCCGGCCTCGAGGCGCGCCTTGAAGCGGTCGGTCTCCTCCCGCAGCTCCTCGTCGGTGAGATCCTCGAAGCCCGGCTCGAGCTTGTTGACCTGGTCGGCGAGGCCGGACAGCTTCTTGAGGATCCGGCCCTCGCCGATGCGAAGGACCTTGTCGAGGATCGAAGGCACGCAGGACTCCCGTATCGATCGTGGCCCGGGCCGGGTGGTCCGGGTGCAGCGCCGACGCTCTCCCGCACGGGCACGTGCGGCAGTCGTCGTCGGCAACGTCACACAACATCGTAGGCGAGTCGGGGCGCCGTCGGTCCCGCCCGGGTTTCGCCGACGACGAACCCTCCGCGCGCCGTCGGGTCGCGGACGTCCGACGACGCTCGCACGCGCCGTCCGTCCGCCCACCCGCACGAGCCCGGCGCCGCACCAGGAGCGGCCCTCACGCCGCCGTGGCAACCTCCGCCGCCAGCGCCGGAGCAAGATCGCCGGCCGGTGCGACGTCCACGTCTGGCACCCCGAGCCATCCACCGAGCACGCGGAGCTCAGCCGCCAGCCGGGCCGCCGTCGTCGGGCCGGCCGCCTGCTCGCGGTGCGCGGAGAGCACGCGCAGCACGCCCGCCCGACGGTCCGCCTTGAGGTCGACGCGCGCCGTGAGGTTCTCCCCCTCCAGGAACGGCAGCACGTAGTAGCCGTGCACCCGCTTCGGCGCCGGCACGTAGATCTCGATCCGGTAGTGCACGTCGAACAGCCGCTCGAGCCGTGTGCGCTCGAAGACGAGCGGGTCGAACGGGTTGAGGAGCGTCGTCGCCGTCGCCCAGCGTGGGAGCGTGGCGTCGGCGTGGAGGAACGTGGGCTCGTCCCAGCCCTGGACGGTCACCGACAGCAACGTCCCCGCCTCGACGAGCTCGGCGAGCGCCGTGCGCACCGCCGGTCCCCGGAGGCGGAAGTAGTCCTTGAAGCAGCGCAGTGTCCCCACGCCGTGGGCGCGCGCCCCGATCTCGAGGAGCGCCCGCACGGCATCGGCTTCGGAGACGGGCGGTGCGGCGAGGACCTCGGGCGGCAGCACGCGCTCCGTGAGGTCGTAGCAGCGCTCGAACGCCCCGTTGCGGCGTGCGGAGGTGATCTCGCCCGTGAAGAAGAGGAACTCCAGGGCACGCTTGGCGACGGTCCAGTTCCAGCCCCACTGCGACCGGTCCCGCGGGTGCGCCCGACCCTCCGCCTCGAGGATCTCGTGCACCTCGCTCGCCGTGATCGGACCGCGCTCGGCGACCAGGCGCCGCACGTCCTCGACCGCCTCCGAGTGGCTCATCTCCACCGCGCTGATCGCACCCCACGCCTCCGTGCGGTACCCACGACGGCGCCACTCGAGCAGCGGCCACGTACTCGGCGGGACGTACGACGCGACGTGCGCCCACGTCTCCACGAGCCGGCGCGGCGCACGACCCGCCGCCCGGTCCAGCAGCGCCGTGTCGTACGGCCCGAGCCGCGCGTACAACGGCATGAGGTGCGCCCGCGCGAGCACGTTCACCGAGTCGATCTGCAGCAGCCCGAGCCGGTCGATCACCCCCTGCACCTGCCGCATCGTCGGCGCACGCCCGTCGACGCCGTCGAACGGCCGCGGGCGATGCAACCCTTGCGCCGCGAGCGCGACGCGACGCGCCTGAGACAGTGACAGGGACTCGGACCTCGGCACGGTGGCGACCACCCCCCGATCCTGCCCGCACCCACCCACACATGCGTGGACCGGCCGCATTTCCGCCG
>NZ_JBZGBY010000023.1:0-68659 GCF_059159975.1 Cellulosimicrobium sp. BMG9.22
CACCACGCGCCGTCCGACACGAAGAACCACGGTTCTACTTCGACAGACCAGAGTTCTCCCTCGACGTCAGGGCAGGTCGCGCTGGTCCGGGCCGACGTACTCGCTCAGCGGGCGGATGAGGGCGTTGGCGGCGCGCTGCTCCATGACGTGCGCCGTCCACCCGACGACGCGCGACGCGACGAACAGCGGCGTGAACATCGGGGTGTCGAAGCCCATGAGGTGGTAGGCCGGACCGGCCGGGTAGTCGAGGTTGGGCAGGATGTTCTTGCGCTCTGTCATCGCGGACTCGAGCGCGGTGTACAGGTCGAGCAGGTCCTGGCGGCCGTAGTGCTCGACGAGGCCGTCGAGCGTCGCGCGCATGGTCGGGACACGGGAGTCGCCGTGCTTGTAGACGCGGTGCCCGAAGCCCATGATCTTGCGCTTGCTCGCGAGCGCGTCGTCGAGCCAGGCCTCGGCGCGGTCGGCCGTGCCGATCTCGGCGAACGTCGCCATGACGGCCTCGTTCGCGCCGCCGTGCAGCGGGCCCTTGAGCGCGCCGACGGCGCCGGTCACGGCGGAGTGCAGGTCGGAGAGCGTCGAGGTGATGACCCGGGCGGCGAACGTCGACGCGTTGAACGAGTGCTCGGCGTACAGCACCATCGACACTTCGAACGCCCGCACGACGGCGGGCTCGGGCTCCTCGCCGAACGTCATCCAGAGGACGTTCTCGGCGTAGGTGAGGTCGTCGCGCGGCTCGACGAGCTGGAGGCCGCGACGGCGGCGCTGGTCGAGCGCGACGACGGCGGGCAGCACGGCCCACAGGCGCAGCGCCTTGGCCTGCTCGGCCTCGGGCGAGGAGTCCTCGGCGTCGGGGTCGTGCGCGCCCAGCTGTGAGATCGCGGTGCGGCACACGTCCATGGGGTGGCACGTCGTCGGGAGCTCGAGGATCGCGTTGCGCACGTTCCCGGGCAGGGCGCGGTGCGCGCGCTCGACGGCGGTCTGCTCGGCGAGCTGCTCGGGCGTCGGGAGCTCGCCGTGCCACAGGAGGTGGGCGACCTCCTCGAAGGTCCGGTGGGCGGCGAGGTCCTGCACCGGGTAGCCGCGGTAGAGGAGCGAGTTCGTGTCGGGGTTGACCTTGGAGATCGACGTGACGTCGACGACGACGCCCGCGAGCCCCTTGCGGATCTCGGGCCCGTCGGTGGTCGCTGCGGTGGAGGTGGTCATGCGGTCACTCCTTCGTGAAGCACGGGACGCGGGTCGTCAGCACTGGGTTCCCCCGGGGTGCCGTCCACGTCTGACAAGTTGTCGAGGCGCCGGGGTTGTCAGCACCACGAGTCACCTGGGCGGCTCGTGGTGCTGACACGGGTCAGGGTCGGTACGTGAAGATCCCCTCGTCGAAGGCGTTGTAGGCGGCGTAGTCGAGGAGCTCGTAGAGCCGGGCGCGCGTCTGCATGCCCTCGACCTGGCCGGCCTGGGTGCCGGTCGAGGCGATCTCGTCGAGCGCGCGTTCGGCCGCGCCCATCGCGACCCGCAGGAGCGTGACGGGGTAGATGATCAACCGCACGCCGGCGTCCCCGAGCTGGCGGCGCGTGAAGAGCTCAGACTTGCCGAACTCGGTCATGTTGGCCAGCACGGGCACGTCCACGGCCGACGCGACGGCCTCGAACTCCGACAGGTCCTTCATGGCCTCCGGGAAGATCGCGTCGGCACCGGCGTCGACGAGCGCCTTGGCACGGTCGATCGCGGCGCGCAGCCCGGCGTCCCCCGGGATCGTGCCGCGCACGTCGGTGCGCGCCATGACGAGGAAGCCCGGGTCGCGGCGCGCGTCGGAGGCCGCCCGGATCCGCTTGGTCGCCTCATCGAGCCCGACGACCTCCTTGCCGTCGAGGTGGCCGCACCGCTTCGGGTTCACCTGGTCCTCGACGTGCGCGCCCGCCACGCCCGCGTCCTCGAGCGTCTGGATCGTGCGCGCGACGTTCATCGGCTCGCCGAACCCCGTGTCCGCGTCGACGAGCGCGGGCAGGTCGGTGACCCGCGCGATCTGCTGCGAGCGACCCGCGACCTCGGTGAGCGTCGTGAGGCCGATGTCCGGGAGCCCGAGGTCCGCGGAGAGCACGGCCCCGGACACGTACACGCCTTCGAAGCCCTTGTCCTGGATCAGGCGCGCGGACAGCGGGTTGAACGCGCCCGGGAGCCGCAGCGGCTCCCCCGTCGTCTCCGCGGCGTCGAGCGCCGCGCGGAACGCGCGCCGCTTGTCCGACGGCGTCACCTGGCTGTACAGCATCACTCGCCCCCCGCGTCCGCCGTGGTGCCCGACGACGTCGCGTCGCCCGGCCCGGCCGTCTCGCCCGCGGCGTCGGGCGCCTCGTGCATGGTGAAGCCCTCGCCCTCGAACTCGGTCTGTGCCGCACCGGCGGCCTCGTCGCGGCCGAGCTCGAACAGCCCGGTCGGCGTCGGGACGGAGTCGAGAAGCCCCGGGCGACCGACGATCGTCAGCTCGCGGACCTCGTCCGCCGTGAGCGACGGGAGCCGCTCCGCCAGCGCGAGGAACCGCTCGATCTCCGCGTCCTCAAGCACGCCGGCGGCGAGGGTGCGGAACTTCTTCACGTACTGCTCGCGGCCGAAGGGCCGCGCCCCGAGCGGGTGCGCGTCGGCGACGGCGATCTCCCGGACGAGCCGACCGCCGTCGGCCAGCTCGACCTCCACGCGCCCGCCGAACGCCTTCTCGGCCGGGTCGGTCGAGTGGTAGCGGCGCGTCCACTCCGGGTCCTCGGCGGTGGTGACCTTGGCCCAGAGCGCGACGGTGTCCGGTCGCCCGGCACGCTCGGGTGCGTACGAGTCGACATGGTGCCAGCCGCCGTCCTGCAGCGCGACCGCGAAGATGTACGGGATCGAGTGGTCGAGCGTCTCGCGCGACGCGGTCGGGTCGTACTTCTGCGGGTCGTTCGCGCCGGAGCCGATGACGTGGTGCGTGTGGTGGCTCGTGTGGATGACGACGCTCGCCACGTTGTCGGGGTCCGCGAGCCACGGGTGCTCGTCGTGCAGCGCCCGGGCGAGGTCGATGAGCGCCTGCGACTGGTACTCCGCGGAGTGCTCCTTGGTGTACGTGTCGAGGATCGCGGTCTTGGGCTCGCCGGGCGCCGGCAGCACGACGTCGTACGCCGCGTCCGGGCCGTCGAGCAGCCACGCGACGACGCCGTCCTCGCCCTCGTAGATCGGCTCGGGCGAGGTCTGGCCGCGCATCGCTCGGTCGACGGCCTCGACCGCGACCTTGCCCGCGAACGCCGGCGCGTGCGCCTTCCACGTGGAGATCTGGCCCTTGCGGGACTGGCGCGTGGCCGTCGTCGTGTGCAGGGCCTGGCCGATCGCCTGGAACACGGTCTCGGTGTCGAGTCCGAGCAGCGTCCCGATGCCCGCGGCGGCCGACGGCCCGAGGTGCGCGACGTGGTCGATCTTGTGCTTGTGCAGGCTGATCGCGCGCACGAGGTCGACCTGGACCTCGTAGCCGGTCGCGATCGCGCGGACGACCGCGGCGCCGTCGGACCCGGCGTGCTGAGCGACCGCGAGGATCGGCGGGATGTTGTCGCCCGGGTGGGAGTACTCGGCGGCGAGGAACGTGTCGTGGAAGTCGAGCTCGCGGACCGCGACGCCGTTCGCCCACGCCGCCCACTCGGGGCTCGTGCGCGTCGCGGGGTCGCAGCCGAACACCGTCGACCCCGGTGAGTACGGGTGCGCGAGCGCCTGCCCGCGCGCCGCGACCGCCGGGCCGCGCGTGAGGCTCGCGGCGGCGACGGCCGCGTTATCGATGACGCGGTTGATCACCATCTCCGTGACCTCGGGCGTCACCTCGACGGGGTCCGTCGCGAGCTCGGCGAGCTTCCACGCGAGCTGGTCGGTGCGGTCGAGCGGCTCGGCGCTCGGGTAGACGCGCAGGTGGTGGGTGTACGGCATCGGGACTGCTCCGCTCTGTCGTCCGGGGTGTCCGGGCTGTCGGGGTGGGTCGGTCGGTCAGGTCGGTCCGTCGGCGCGCAGCGACTGCTCCGCGAGAGCGGCGCTGCGCTCGATGTGGGCGCGCATCGCGGCCTCAGCGGCGTCGGGGTCGCGACGCGCGACGGCGTCGGCGACCGCGCGGTGCTCGTCGACGTGGTCGGTGGTCCCGACCCGGCGACGAGCGGCGAGCGCACGGTAGCGGTCGACGTGGCCGCGGATCTGGCGCAGCAGCGCCGACGCCCAGCGGTTGTCGGCGAGCGCCTCGACCTCGCCGTGGAACTGCGCGCCCACCCGCAGCACCTCGTCCTCGTGGTCGCGCACGGCGTCCATGAGCGAGACGAGCCGCTCGAGCCGGGCGACGTCGTCGGGCGTGGCGCGCTCGCACGCGTCCCGGGCGAGCAGGCCCTCGAGGCGGGCGCGCACGTCGTAGACGCGGCGCGCGTCCGCGACGTCGAGCGGCGCGACGCGCACTCCCCCGGTCGGGAGCTCGACGACGAGCGCCTCGGCCTGGAGCAGGCGCAGCGCCTCACGCACCGGGGTCCGGGAGACGCCGAGCTCGGCGGACAGGACCGGCTCGGTGAGGCGTACGTCGGGCGCAAGTGTGCCGTCGATGATGCGGCCGCGCAGCAGGTCGTAGACCGCCCGGGCGCCGGACTGGCGCCGCGCGAGGCCCGCGTCGCCGGGGACCGTCGTGGCCCGCCCGACGGCGGCGTGCAGGTCCGGCATCGTCGTCACCTCGCCATCGTGGCACATGACTGCGCACTTGTATACAGCGCAGCCTTCGCCCGGCGGCGGGCACTCCGCCCGTCAGCTGCCCGGCGCAGTCACCGGGCGCAACGCGTCGACCACCAGGTCGAGCAGCCTGCGGGTCCCGGCGGTGGACGGGTTCGCCGCCGTCGCCAGGAAGGCCCCGAGCAGGAGCAGGGTGACGTCGTCGGGCTCGACGTCGGACCGCAGCGTGCCCTGCTCCGCCCCGGCGGCAAGGATCGGCCCGACCGCCGCGGTGATGCGCTCGCGCGTGGAGGACGTCGGCAGCTTCCCCTCCGCCAGGCCCGCCCGGAGCGTGTCCAGCATCCCGCGCTTCGCCGCGGTGAACTCGGCGTAGCGCGCGACCCACTCGCGTAGCGCGACCTCCGGGGCGAGCTCGGCGAGCAGGGCCTGCGCGCTGCCCGCGAGGTCGTCGAGCTCGGCGCCGTAGACGGCCTCGACCAGGGCGTCTCGCGTCGGGAAGTGGCGGTAGAGCGTGCCGATCCCGACACCGGCCTCACGCGCGATGCCCTCGAGCGATGCTGCGCTGCCCTCGGACGTCAGGGCGGCCCGTGCCGCGGCGACCAGCTTGTCGCGATTACGGCGCGCGTCAGAGCGCAGGGGCCGGTCCTCCGGGGCAGGTGTGGCCGTACTCATAGCGGAGGATCCTCCGTTTGTGCTAACGTCGATGAAACGGAGCATCCTCCGCTTGCCCATCGTCTCACACGGAACGAGGTCTCGACGATGCACCTGCCCGCCTCTCTCACCTCCCCCACCGAGCACACGGCACGCCGACCGGGCGGCGTCGCCACGCTCGGCGACCGCACCGTCTCGCGCATCGGGTACGGCGCCATGCAGCTCGAGCGTCTGGCCGGCGACCGGCCCGCCGCCGTCGCCCTGATCCGGCGCGCGGTCGAGCGCGGGGTCGACCACGTCGACACCGCGCAGTTCTACGGCGACGGCGTCGTCAACGGCCTGCTCGCCGAGGCGCTGCGGCCCGAGGACGGCGTCGTCGTCGCCAGCAAGATCGGGGCCGACCCGGACCCGGGCGGCCCGTTCCCCATGCGTGTCGCCCAGCGCCCCGAGGAGCTGCGCGCGAGCGTCGAGGTCAACCTGCGCAGCCTCGGTCTCGAGCACATCCCGCTCGTCAACCTGCGCCGCATGGACGGCCGCCAGCGCATCCCCGTCGCCCCCGAGCAGCAGGTCGACCTCGACGACCAGCTCGCGATCATGACGGCGATGCGCGACGAAGGGCTGATCGGGGCGATCGGCCTGAGCAGCGTCACCCTCGAGACCCTGCAGCGTGCGGTCCCCGCCGGGATCGCCTGCGTGCAGAACGACTACAACCTGCTCGCCCGCGACGACGAGCCCCTGGTCGAGCTCTGCGCCGCCGAGGGCATCGCCTGGGTCCCGTTCTTCCCGCTCGGCAGCGCGTTCCCCGGCATGCCGAAGGTCACCGACGAGCCAGCTGTCCAGACCGCCGCCGCGGCCCTCGGTGCCACTCCCGCGCAGGTCGGTCTCGCCTGGCTGCTGCACCATTCGCCGACCACGCTGCTCATCCCCGGCACGGCCAGCATCGCCCACCTCGAGGAGAACCTCGCCGTCGGCGATCTCGTGCTCGACGACGCGACGCTCGCCGCGCTCGACGCCGTCCCGCCGCGCACCGCGACGATCGGCTGACTCTGCCGGCCATCCATCCACCCGGCCCTGAGCCGTTGCCCTGCACCTCGAGACCACCGAAGGACGCCATGTCACTGAATACCGCCGAGCTCGCCCGGACCTACGCCGAGCTGCGAGCCAACCTCGCCCTCACCGGACTCACGACCGACCAGGTCGCCTCCGATCTCGACTGGACCGCCGAACGCCTCGACACCGCGCTCGGCTCGGGCGGCGCCTCCGACCACGTGGACGTCTGGCAGCTGCGCGACTACCTCAAGCGCGCCGTTCGGGACGCCGGGCGTGCGCCGGTGCCGTTCAGCATCCTCACGCCGCGGAACCGCCTCATGGCGCGCATGTGGTTCCGCCTGCGCAAGGCACCGCGCCACGACTTCGCCACCGTCTGACGTCCGACTCGACCCGACCCAACCCGACTCGACCCGACCCGACCCGACCCGACCCGACCCGACCTCGATGATCCTGCGGGTTGTCGCAGGATCGACCGAAAGGCAGTCCCATGCGCGACCCGCGCGACGTCCGCATCCCCACATGGGTGCTTGCGGTCATCCCGATCGTCCTGTTCATCCCCTCGCTCGTGTCCTTCGCCGTCTCCGAGCCCGGCGTGGTGTGGCCGGAGTACACCGGGGTGTTCTTCCACCTCGCCATCCTCCTGCTCATCGCCCGGCTCGACGCGCCGTCGTGGGCCAAGGCCGCCGGCTACGGGTGGATCATCCTTGACGTCCTGACCGGCATCCTGTCGATCAACGGCGTCGCCTACGAGATCACGTGGCCCGTGCGCCTCGGCGGGCACGTCCTCGCCGGCGTCTGGCTCGTCATGGCCTCGCTCTACGCCCGCCAGCGTTCCGTCCAGGTCGTCGGCGTCCTCACCGGGGTCTGGCTCGGCAGCTACTCGTTCATCGCCCCGAACGTCCCGCACTACGTCCTTTACCCCGCGTCACTGCTCATCGTCGTCTGGTTCGTCCTTCTCGCGGTGGTCAACCGGCCAGGCGCCTCTGTCGTCGACGGCGCGCCCGCCGACCCCGAGGTCGCCGGCGCAGCGGCGGGAGAGCCCGTCCGCGTCGAGCGCTGACGCGGAGCGGCGCGACGACGGCGTCCCCCTCGCGCGTCGGGGCGGACGTCGCCGTCACGCAACGGCGCAACGACCGACCGGCTACGGGAGGGTGCGATCGGCGGGCCAGTCGCCGTAGCCGTCGAGGTGCTCGTCGCTGTCGCGGACGTAGTCGTCGACGGGAGTCATGCGCTCGGCCATCTCGAAGTGCCAGTCCACGAGCTCGCCCAGCGGGACGGTCGTGCGCGACGACCGGGCGACGGCGCGCCCCTCCTCGGACCACAGCGGCGGGTAGATGCTCAGGCCCGCATCGAGGGGCACCGAGAGGGTCTCGTCGTACCAGCCGGGCCACCGCACGGGAGCGTAGAACTCGGTGGTCCCGCCGCTCACGGCCCACTCGAGGAAGGCCGCCTGGCCGAAGCCGAGGTCGATCCACGCGAGCGAGTCGGGCGCGAAGTAGTGCACGTTGCCCAGCGGTCCGGCGAGCCCTCCACCGTTGATCGCGAACGTCCCGCCGAGGACGTCGTACGCGACGACGAGCAACGACGGCGCGGCGCTGTCGTCGCCCGGCTCGCCGAGCCCGTTGACCGTCGCGAGGTCGGGCAGCCCCGCGCCGCCGCCGCCGATCAGGCGCAACCAGCCGCCGTCGACGAGCACGCCGCCCGTGTGCAGCGCGAGGGCTCCGAGCGTGGACCGCACCGTGACCTGCAGCCGGAAGAGGACCTCGAGGGACCATGCCGGGGCCGGCACGACCTCCACGCCGGCGCGCCCGAGCATGCGGGCCAGCGTCGGCCACGCGGGATCCTCGACCGCGGCGAGCTCCGCGGCCGTCCTCACTGTCATGGCCGGATCATGCCAGATGTTGCGGGGCACACGGAATCCTGGTATCGGCGTGGAGCGGCAGGATGCCCGGGAGTTCCCCCGATGGCCGGAAAGACCGCTTTGGCAGCGCTCCCAACACACGCCACGGCGAGGTCGTGAAGAGTCGGCGCGCACGGTGCGCAGACCCCTCGCCGGCCGCACCGGACCACCCGGCCCCGCGATAGCGTCACCGCCGTGGACGATGAGCGCGAAGCGGCACCCGCACCCACCCCGACACCCAGGGCGACCACGACACGCGCCGCAGTGCTGGTCCCGGTGCTCGCCGCGGTCGTCGGCGTCGCTCTGGCGACCACCGCGGCGCTCGTCGCGCCCGCGATGCTCCGCGACGCGGGGGCGGCTGACGTCTCTCGCTCCTCGTCCCCGACCGCGGGCTCGGAAGCCGACGCCGACGACCCAGCCCCCTCACGCCCCGACCCGAGCTCGCCGTCCGTCGGCGGCGAGGAGATCGCGGCACGGTTGCGCGCGCTGCCCGGCGTCGCCGACGCCGAGGCGCTGGGCACGTCCGGCGAGGCCGGGCGCGTCACGCTCATCACGCCGCTCCCCTCGCCCGAAGAGGCCCAGCGCACCGCCGACGAGGCGCGCGCAATCGTCCAGGGCGCTCCCGACGGGGCGACGTGGTCGCTGCGGGTCGAGGGCGCCACCACGGCCGGAGCGACGCTCGCGGTCGACGACGGGTTCCATGAGCGCGCGAACCGTGGCGTCGACCCGTCGACCGGCCAGCCGCGACCGGATCTCCTGGGCACGGACGCGGTCGCGGACGCCGTACGCCTCGTCGGCCACGAGCCTGTGCGCACCGTGCACCTCGCGCCGGACTCTGCCTCGGTCGGCGTCCGCGTGGCGACGGACCTGGTGGCGGCCGCGGGGCTCGTGCGCGCGGAAGGTCGTGGGCTGACGAGCCTCGGCCTCGAGGGGTACGGGGTCGGCACCTACGACGGCGACGGCCTCACCGTCCCAGACGACGCCCTGCTCACCCTCGTCGCCGACGCCGCCGTGCAGCCGTCCGTCACGCAGGTCGCCTACGAGGCCGTGCGCGACACCGTCCCGAACGATCCGCTGCTGACCGTCATCACGTCCGCGGACGCGGCGACCGTCGCCCGCTGGCTCGACGGCGTCGCGTACGGCGGGCCGGCGCTCGCCTACCAGGTGCACGGTTCGACCGACGACGGCGCGGCGGCGACCCGGTCCGGGTTCGTCGCAGGCGCCGCGCCCACTGCCGCCGGACGGCCCACCGGAGCGTGCGCCCCCGCCGACCTCACCCTCCGCGCGACCGGGTTCGACGCCGCCCTGGGACGCCGGTTCCTCACCCTCACGGCCCGCAACGACGGCGCCGGCGCGTGCGTGCTCGCGGGCGCCCCGGGCGTGCGGTTCGTCGCGGACGACGGCACCGAGTCGGACGTCCTGCTCGAGCCCGACGAGACGGCTCCGGCGCCCGCGCCGCTCACCCTGGAACCGGGCGGCTCGGCGTGGGCGCAGCTCTCGTGGCGCGGCGGCTCGACCGCCGACGACCCCGCGCTGGTCACGACGCTGCTCGTCGCCCCGCACCCCGGCGACCCGGAGGGGGTCGTCGCCCTCGCCGGGATCCCCGGCGTGAGCCACGGCCTCGACCTGCTCGACGGCGGCACCGCGACGATCGGCCCGTGGGTCGCCGCGGGATGAGCGACTGAGTGCTGGACATCTGTCGCGGAGACGTCGGACGGACGACGAATGCCCAGCACGCAGCAGGAGGTCAGCCGAAGGTCGCGGTGAAGACCTGGACGCCGGGCGGGACGTCGAGCTCGACGAGGCCCTCGGTCGGGCCGTCGCCCTCGAGCACGGGGTAGAGCGTCGGGTTGCCGGAGACGTCGATCTCGCGCTCCGTCGTCCGGCCGTCCGTCGTGACGCGTGCGGTGACGGTGCCCTCGCCGCCCAGGACGGCGAAGACGTCGGTGGACCGGTACGCGAGGCGCACGCGCGCGTCGTCGGACACGGCCGTGGCGCCCTGGAAGTCGACCTCCCACGTGCCGCCGAGGGAGAACGTGTCCCGCGGCTGGTCCTGCGTGAGCGCGAACTCCTGCTCGCCGGCCGCGTAGCGCGGCTCGCCCGCGTAGTTCACCACGCGCTTGATGGAGAAGTACGTCTCGGGCGTGGTCTCGTCCTGCGGCGTGGTGTCGCCGAGAGACGTGGGCTCGGGCAGGGCGACGCCCGGGTTCGCGTCCGCGAGCAGCTCGCGCACGAGCCGCTCGGTGTTCTCGTACCCGCCCTCACCGAAGCGGATGTGCCGCACGGTGCCCTCGGCGTCGACGAGGTACTGGGCGGGCCAGTACCGGTTCCGGTAGGCGGTCCACGTCGCGTAGGAGTTGTCCTGCGCCACGGGGTAGGTCACGCCGAGGTCCCGCGCCCCCGCGACGACGTTGCGCGTCTCGCGCTCGAACGCGAACTCGGGCGTGTGCACGCCGATGACCTCGAACCCCTCCCCCACGTCGCCGTAACGCTCGTACCAGGCGTTGACGTGCGGGATCGCGCGCTGGCAGTTGATGCACGAGTACGTCCAGAAGTCGACGAGGACGACCTTCCCGCGCAGCCCGTCGAGCGACAGCGCAGCGCCGTCCGGGGTGTTGAGCCAGGCGTCGATCCCGCGGATCTCCGGGGCGGGCCCGCAGTCCTCGAGCACGGGCGCGCCGTTGGAGCAGTTCGACAGCTCGCGGTTCTCGTCCGTGACGAGACCGCCGAGGTCGAGCGCCTCGCGGACCGTGTCGTTCTCGTCCACCCGCTGCTGGAGGGCGCCCGTGTAGTCGGGCAGCGCGCGCTGCAGCGCCGCGGGGAGGTTGAGGGCGAGCGCCCCGGCGAGCGCGATCATGACGACGCCGCCGGTGACGCGGATGGCGCGCGTGTGGCGCTGGAATCCCTTGACCCGCTCGGCCACACGGCGGCCCGCGAGGGCGAAGACCAGGAGCGGGATCGCGGCGCCGACGGCGAACGACACCGTGAGCGCGACGGTCCCCGGCCCGATGTTGCCGGTCGCGCCCGCGACCGTGATCGCCGCGAGCACCGGCCCGGCGCACGGCACGTAGAGCACGCCGAGCCCCAGCCCGAGGACGAACGCCCCACGGTCCTGCCGGGCGGCGCCCCGACGCGCACCCAGCGCCGCGATGCGCTGGAACGGTCGCTCGAGGACCTCCTCGAACCGCGGCACGATCATGCCGACGCCGATCGTCGCGAGCAGGACGATGCCCGCCCACCGCAAGAGGTCCTGCGGAAGTCCCAGAGCGGTGAGGAGCAGCGAGCCGAGCAGCGTGAACACGCTGAAGCTCAGCACCAGCCCTGCGATGACGAGGTAGGGCCGCCACGAGCGCCGTGCGCCGTCCGGCCTGCCCGACGACGCACGCCCGGCCCGGTCGACCGTGTCGCCTGCGGCTTCCGGTCCCGTGAGGTCGATCGCGAGCGCGCCGCCGCGCGTCGGGCGCGCGTCCACGGTCCTGCCCCGGCCGCCGGCCGCGACCGCCTGCGGCAGACCCGTGAACAGGGCGGGCGACACGGCGGTCGACTCGGTATCCGACGGGGTGTCGGGCTGACCTGGCGTGCGCGCGCCCTGCACGCCGCCCGCGAAGAAGATGACGGGCAGCATCGGCAGGATGCACGGCGAGATGCCCGTGATGAGGCCGCCGAGCAGGCCGATGAGGATGAGAGTCTCCATGGCCCGGGTTCGGCGCGCAGCGCGCCGCGGATGGGTCGGGGCAGACGACCGGATGTCGCACCCATCCGTCCGGTCGACCGCTCCGAACCACCGTCGAGACGCCTCGCAGACGGTGAGGCGACGACCTCCGAGGAGAGACCGATGAACGCTCGAACCCGCACGTCGTACGCCGTGGCCGGCATCGCCACCCTGGCAGTCCTCGGCCTGACCGCCTGCAGCTCCGACTCGGACACGGGCGCCGACTCGACCACGGCCGACTCGCAGGAGTCGACCGAGGACGCGATGCCCGAGGAGACCGAGGACTCCATGGCCGACGAGACCGAGGGCGCGGAGATGGACCCCGCCGCGAACCTCGTCGGCCCGGGGTGTGCCGCCTACGCGGAGCAGGTGCCTGACGGCGCCGGCTCGATCACCGGCATGTCGACCGACCCGGTCGCGGTCGCGGCGTCGAACAACCCGATGCTCACCCAGCTCACCGCGGCCGTGAGCGGTGGCCTCAACCCGGACGTGAACCTCGTCGACACGCTCAACGGCGACGAGTTCACGGTGTTCGCGCCGGTGGACGACGCGTTCGCGGCGATCGACCCGGCGACGATCGAGTCGCTCAAGACCGATGGCGACACGCTGACCTCGATCCTCACGTACCACGTGGTGCCCGGCCAGCTCACGCCGGACCAGGTCGTCGGCGAGCAGACGACCGTCCAGGGCGGCATGCTCGAGGTCACCGGCGAGGGCGACGAGCTCATGGTGAACGGCGCGAACATCGTCTGCGGCGGCGTCATGACGCAGAACGCGACCGTCTACCTCGTCGACGCGGTGCTCATGCCGACGATGTGACCCTCCCGGTGCGTCAGCGCACCACCGAGCGACCGGCGCCCGGTCCTGGCCTCACCGGCCGGGGCCGGGCGCCGCGCCGTCGGGCGCCCGGCCGCGACGGCCCCGCGCTCAGAGGCCGAGTGCCCGCCAGTCCACACCGACCGGGTGGCCCGCCTCGGTGAAATCCCCGCCGAGCACGTGCGGCGACGACGGCGCCGGCAGGTCGAGCAGCGCGTCCGCCCAGTCCTCGGCGTCGTCCACGGGGTGGTACCCGATCGCCTCGCCCGGCGCCAGGTCCACGACGCGTCGGGTGTTGCGCGAGACGCCCCACACGACATGGTGGCCGGTCGCCGACGTCGTGAGCGCCGCCTCGACGAGCCGGGTCGCGTCGCCGGGCGAGAGCCACGCGGCCAGGTCGAACCGGGCACCCGGTCGCCCGGCCAGGTGCATGATGCGCGCCGAGATCACCGTCATCCCGAACCGGTCGGCGTACAGGCTCCCGAGCGCCTCGAGCGCGGCCTTCCCGACCCCGTAGTAGGTGTCCGGCCGGGGCGCGGGCGTCCCGACGATCGGCACGTCCGTCGGGAGGAAGCCGGTGGCGTGCGCCGAGCTCGCGAGGAGCAGGCGTCCGACCCCGGCTCGGCGGGCCGCCTCGCACACGACACGCGTCCCGTCGACGTTCACCGCGAGGATCTCGGCCCACTCCCTCTCCTGCGGGTGCCCCGCGAGGTGGACGACGAGGTCGGCCCCGGCGCACGCCTGGGTCATCGCCTCGAGGTCCGTCACGTCCGCCGTCACGACGCGCTCCCCCGGCGCCACGTCGCTGGGTTCCACGCGGTCGACCAGCACGAGCCGGTGCCCGGCCGAGACGAGCCCAGGGCGCAGAGCCGAGCCGACGAGTCCTGACGAACCCGTGACGACGATGCGGGCCACGTTGCTCCTGCCGGTCGGGGTGGCCGCGCACCGGGCCGCGACGACTGTAGCGGCGTCAGGCGTCGAGGACCAGGTCAGACGGAGGCCCGGAGCCAGACCAGGGCGGCCGGGTTTCGCGGCCGGCCCTGCACGTCGTCGTCCCTCAGAGCCAGCGGCGCCACTTGAAGATGCCCCACAGCCCGAAGCCGAACCCGGCCATGAGGGCGAGCGCGAACGGGTAGCCCCAGGTCCAGTGCAGCTCGGGCATGTGGTCGAAGTTCATGCCGTAGATGCCCGCGACCAGGGTCGGGGTGAACAGGATGGCCGCCCAGGAGGAGATCTTCTTGACCTGCTCGCCCTGGTCGATGGTCTCCTCGGCGAGGCGGCGGCTCTCCTCGCCCTGGGCGAGGCTGGCGCTCGACATGCGGCGCATGGCGTCGTTCTGCTCGAGCGTGACGAGCGTCGAGTGCACGGTGAGCGCGTTCTCCAGGACGGACCGGATGCCGTCGACCCGTTCGGACACGCGGATCGTGTGGTCGAGCACGTTGCGGAGCCGGTGCTGCACCTCGTCGCCGGTGCCGTACCGGTCGGCGCCGCGGAGCAGCCCGCGGACCATGTCCGGCAGCGGGTCGACCGCGCGCTGCAGCGCGATGACCTGGGACAACAGCTTGTAGATCCGCTTCGACAGCGCAGGGTCGGAGTTGCCCTGGCCGAACAGGCTGTCCTCGACCTGGTCGATGTCGTGCAGCAGCCCGGAGACGACGGGCGCGTAGTCGTCGACGACCACGTCGAGGAACGCGGTGAGCATCGCCTCGGGACCGGTGCCGAGGAACGACGGCTCCGCCTCCAGCGCCTCGCGCGCGGAGGTGAGGTCCGGGGTGGTCCCGTGCCGGACGGTGATGACGAACTGTGGTCCGACGAACAGGTGGACCTCGCCGATGTCGACGCGCTCGGCCCGGTCGTCGTAGCGCGCCGGTCGGAGCACGACGAACACCGTGTCGCCGTAGCGCTCGAGCTTGGCGCGCTGGTGGCCCTTGCGCGCGTCCTCCACGGCGAGCGGGTGCAGCCCGAACCTGACCTCTGCGGTCTCGAGGCCCTGCGGACCGGGGTCCAGCAACCCGATCCAGGCGACGCCGTGGGACTGCTCGAGCTCGTCGGCGGCGTCCTGCAGGTCGGGCGGGCACGGCGTGCGGCGCCCGTCGACGTAGAGGTGGCCGTCGATCGCCGTCATCGGTCCGCCCTCCCGTCCCCGACGTCCGCGTCGACGAGGACGCTCTGCACGGCCGTGCCCGCGAGCGCGACGAGCGTCTCGTGGTCCGCCCCGGCCAGCGTCGGGACGCCGACGACGCCTCGGCCGACCATCAGCCCGACCAGCATCGACGACACGATCCCGGCGCGGAGCGTCGCGTCGTCGACGTCGCGCGTCGCCACGGCGTCGACGAGGAGGCGCTGCTCGAGGAACTCACGCAGCAGATCTTTCGCTTGATCGTTGACGATCGCACCTCGGAGCATCGCCATGAGCGGCGCCGAGCTGCGGGCGTCCTCCTCCCAGATGGCGAGGAAGGCGCGGACCACGCGCTCGCCGAGGCCGCGGTCGGGGCCGTCGAACGCGTCGCTGAAGCGGCTCAGCGCGTCGGCGGGGACGGACATGACGGCGGCGAACAGCTCGTCCTTCGACCGGAAGAACTGCATCACCAGCGACGCGTCGACCCCGGCGTCGGTGGCAACCCGACGGATCGTCGTCGCGGTGAACCCGTCGGTCGCGAACCGGGCGCGGGCGGCGTCGAGGATCGCCTGCCGGGTCGTGCTGGTCCCCGGTCGGCGTCCGCGCCGAGAGGCGGGGGTGGCGTTCGTGTGCGCGGGCATGGCTCGAAACTACCTCTTCGTTCCGCATTTCTCAACGCATGTTGATTTTTACGGGACGCGGTCGTACGGTCGAGAAGCCGGCACAGCCCGTGCCGGAGGCCCACGACGAGGAGCGCACGATGAGCGCAGCCCAGAAGACATACCTGCCGTCCCGCCCGATGACGCCCGAGATCGACCGCTACGGCGTCCTGACCGGGTTCGACCCGGGGACCCGCACGCTGGAGGCGGGGTTCCAGATCGCTCCGCAGTTCAAGCCGTTGCCCGTGGACGTCGTGCTCGACAAGGACGTCCCGGTCACCCTGCGCGACGGCGTGACGATCCACGTCGACGTCTTCCGCCCGGCAGGGTCCGAGCAGGTGCCGGTGATCATGGCGTGGAGCCCGTACGGCAAGGGCCAGGGCACATCCGCCAGCGTGATGGGCGTGTTCGGCCTGGTCGGGCTCGACAACTCGGTCGTGTCCGGGCTGGAGAAGTTCGAGGGCCCCGACCCCGCGTACTGGTGCGCCCACGGATATGCCATCTGCAACCCCGACATCCGCGGTGTCATCGACTCCGACGGCGACAGCGTCCTGTGGGACCGCCAGGAGGGGCGCGACGCCTACGACCTGGTCGAGTGGCTCGCCGTCCAGGACTGGTGCACCGGCAAGGTCGCGATGAGCGGGACCTCCTACCTCGCCGTCTCGCAGTGGTTCACCGCCGCCGAGCAGCCCCCGCACCTCGCCGCGATCAACCCGTGGGAGGGCGTCAGCGACGTCTACCGCGACCTCGTCCTGCGCGGCGGCATGCCTGATCACGGGTTCGCCCGTCAGCTGCGCGACTACAGCTACTGGGGCAACGCCCGCAAGGAGGACATCCTCGCGGAGGTCGACCAGCACCCCCTGATGGACGAGCTGTGGCAGCAGAAGATCCCGGACTTCGACAAGATCACCGTCCCGGCCTACGTCGTCGCCAGCTACTCCAACACCCTGCACACCGCCGGCACCTTCCGGGCCTGGCGCCGCATGGCCTCGCAGGACAAGTGGCTGCGCATCCACAACACCCAGGAGTGGCCCGACTACTGCGACGAGGCGCACGTCGAGGACCTGCGCCGGTTCTTCGACCACGTCCTCCAGGGCGTGGACAACGGCTGGGAGACCACGCCGCGCGTGCGCTACTCCGTGCTCGACCTGGAAGGCGGCGACCAGGTGAACATCCCCGCCGACCAGTTCCCGCCCACTGACGCCACCTCGACCAGGTACTACCTCGACGCCCGCTCCCGCACCCTGTCCACGACCGCGCCGGCCGCGGCGGCGAGCGCGGGCTACGCCGTCGACGGCAGCCCCGACCTGGTGTCCTTCGTGACGCGCTTCGAGGACGAGACCACCCTGGTCGGCTACCCCAAGGCGCGCCTGTTCGTCGAGGCCCAGGGCTCCGACGACATGGACCTGTTCCTCCTCGTGCAGAAGCTCGACCGGTTCGGCACACCCCTGCAGCAGTTCACCGCGCCCAACCACGACGCACGCGTGCACGACGCCACCGAGAACGGCGGCTCGATCCTGCGCTACAAGGGCTCCGACGGCCGCCTGCGGGTCTCGATGCGCCACCTCGACGAGACCCTGTCCACCGACGACGTCCCCGCCCACACCTTCGACCGGGTCGCCACGCTCTCACCCGGCGAGGTCGTCGCCGTCGAGATCGACCTGCTCCCCGTCGGCCTCGCGTTCCACCCCGGCGAGCAGCTCCGCCTCGTCATCAGCGGACGTTCCCTGCTCGGCACGATGATGCCCGGCATCCGCGAGTACACCTCCCCCGTGAACGCGGGCCAGCACGTCGTGCACACCGGCGGCGACCACGCGTCCTACCTCCAGCTGCCCGTCCAGGCGGCGTGACAGCCCGCCGGCCCCGCCTCAGCGTCCCGCGCGAGGCGGGCCGGAACCCGGGCCTCGCACACACGTCCTCTCCGGCGTCGTCGCCGGTCAGAGCCACGACCTCGCGGCTGTCCACGGACGGTGATCGTCAGGAACGGGTGGGCGTCGCGCGTCGTCGGACGACGACCGCGTTGTCCGTGACGGGTGCTCGCTGCCCGTCGGGGCCGGTGGCGGTGCGTCGGGGTGCGTCGCACTGCAGGGTGTCCCAGTGGTCGTCCAGCTCGAGGGATGCCAGTGTCTGATCGGGTGCGGGGAACTGCACGTCCTGGCCGGCCTGCCAGGACCAGGGTGCGACCGAGGCGTGCTCGACGACGATCAGCAGGCCCCCCGGAGCGACGGCCCGTGCGGCCCTGCGCAGAGTCTGCTCGCGCGAGATCTCGAGCGGGGTGTGGAAGTAGCAGGCGCTGACCAGGTCGAAGGTCCCGTCGGGAAACGTCTGGGTGAGGTCGTGCCGGCTCGTGCTGACACGGTCGGCCAGCCCGGAGGATGCGGCGGCTGCGTCGACCCGCGCCAGGGCGGTGGCCGAGACGTCCACCGCCGTGACGTGCCAGCCTCGCGACGCCAGCCAGAGCGCGTCGCCGCCGTGCCCGCAGCCCAGGTCCAGCGCTGTGCCGGACGAGTCCGTGTGCGCGGTCACGAGGTCGACCAGGAGATCGTTCGGCGTCGTACCCCACCCGGCGTCGAGGCGCACGTAGTGGTCTTCCCAGAAGCTCTCGGAGTCGGAGGGAGATCCGGAGGGCGTGGTCATGGTCGTCGTCCTTTCGGCGGATGGTCAGGAGGCGGAGTCGGCCGGGGTGTACCGCGGTCGGAGGACGCGCACGGCGACGAGGGCGAGGGCGAACAGGACCGCGCTCGCGAGGAACGCGACGCGGTAGCCGTGCACCATCGCATCCTGCCCGACCACGTCCGCGGTCGCGCCCTCGCTCGTCCGGAGGTAGCCGGCGAGCGCGGCGACGTAGAGGGTGTTGAGCAGTGCCGGGCCGAGCGCGCCCCCGACCTGCTGGGTGGTGCTGATCATGGCGCTCGCCACCCCGACGTCGGACGGCGCGACCCGCGACAGTGCGGCGTTGGGCAGCGCGACGAAGAAGAGCCCCAGGCCCAGCCCGGTCAGGATCATCGCGGGCAGGACCACCTCGGCGTACCCGCCGGCGGGCTCGATCCGGGTCAGCCAGAGCGTGCCGACCAGTGCCACGGCCACACCCGCCACCATGAGCGATCGCGGCCCGCTCCGGGGCACGAGCCGCACCCCGAGGGGCGCCGCGACGACGATGCCGGCGCTGAACGGCAGGAACGCGAGCCCTGCCTGCAGCGGCTGGTAGCCGAGGATGACCTGGAGCTCGTAGGTCAGGAACAGCATCAGACCGAACATTCCCGCCCCGACCAGCAGCGAGGCGAGCAGCGCGCCGCCTCGCTCGCGGTCGAGCACCACCCGGAGCGGCAGCAACGGGGAAGCCGACCGGTGCTCGACGAGGACGAAGACGCCGAGCAGGACCAGGCCGACGACCAGGAGGATCCAGGTCGCCGGCGCCCCCCATCCCGACTCGGCCGCCTGGGTGAAGCCCCACACCAGGGCTACCAGGCTCGCCGTCACGGTGATCGCGCCGGCGACGTCGTAGCGCCGGACCCCCTCGGCGCGGCTCTCCTGGATCGTCGGCAGCGCCGCCAGTGCGGCCCCCAGGGCCAGCGGGACGTTGACGAACAGGCACCAGCGCCAGCCCACGTACTCGGTCAGCACCCCACCCGCGATGAGCCCGATCGCCCCGCCGGCGCCCTGCAGCGCGCCGTAGACGCCGAACGCCTTGGCCCGCTCGCGCGGATCGGTGAAGGTGACCGCGATCAGCGAGAGCGCAGCGGGCGCCAGCAGCGCAGCGAACACTCCCTGCAGGGCGCGTCCGGCGAACAGGGTCGCCGCGTTCGGCGCGATGCCGGCGACCATGGAGGCCGCGGCGAACCCGATCAGGCCGATCAGGAAGACGCGCTTGCGGCCGACGAGGTCGACCACGCGCCCGCCCAGGAGCAGCAGCCCGCCGAAGGCGAGCGCGTACGACGTCACCGCCCATGCCGCTGCACATCACTGATGTGCAGGTCTGCCTGGGCGTGGGGAAGCGCGATGTTGATGACGGAGGCGTCCAGCACCACCATCAGCGTGGCGACGGAGATCACCACCAGGGCCAGCCAGCGGCGTGGGTCCAGGGCAGCCGAGTCGACCTCGGAGCGGGTGGTCTGGGTCGTCATGACAAGCAGTCCTCGATGGATCAGCAGAAGCGGGCGGCCGGGCGGCCTCCGATAGAGGCACGACCTTGGCAGCATGCGCGGCGCCGTGCCGAGAGCGCAAGCAAAGTTGCCGTCTTGGCATACTGGTCGACATGGCGACCTCACACCAGGACCGGCTGGAGGCCGTAGGTCCACGGCTGCGCGAGCTGCGGCGGCGTCGCGGCCTCACGCTGGCCGCACTCGCCGAGCGGACCGGGATCAACGAGAGCACGCTCTCGCGCCTCGAGGGCGGCACCCGCAAGCCGACCCTCGAGATGCTCCTGCCGCTCGCCGAGGTGTACGCGGTGCCGCTCGACGTCCTCGTCGGCGCGCCGCGCACCGGTGATCCCCGGATCCACCTGCGGCCGGTCACCCGGGACGGGCTGACCTACGTGCCGCTCAGCACCCCCGGCGGGGTCCAGGCCCACAAGCTGCTCATCCCGCCACGGCCCGGCGGCGAGCCGGAGCTCAAGACCCACGCCGGCTTCGAGTGGGTCTACGTCCTCGCCGGCAGGCTGCGCCTGGTCCTCGCTGACGACGACCTCGTCCTCAAGCCCGGCGAAGCCGCGGAGTTCGACACCCACGTCCCGCACTGGCTCGGCCCCGACGACGAGCGCACCGTCGAGCTCCTCGTCCTGTTCGGTCGACAGGGCGAACGTGCCCACCTCCGAGCCCGCACCACCCGACGCCCGACGACGTCGTAGCGAGTCAGCCGCGCGAGCCGCCGATCCCGAGGTGGTCCCGCAGCCGGGTCCTCGCCCCCTGTGCCCCGAGGGACCGGTCGACCCTCCGGTCCAGGTCGCGGACGATGCGGCTGTCCGTCAGGCGGCGGCCCAGAGCCAGAGCAGGGCGCCCAGGTTGGCGGCCGCCGTCGCGGCGGGACCGATCGTCTTGAGCCGGTCCCGGGCGACGCCGCCGACGACGGCGTCCGCGGCCTGGACGATCACCATCGCGAGGGCGACCGCGACGAGGAACGGCGTCGAGCCGACCACGAGCGCGGCGAACGCCACGACGGCCAGCGCCACGCTCCGGGCGCACGCGTACATCGACGCGGTGCGGTCGACGTCCCCGGCCGCACGGAGCCCGGCGATCGAGTAGCCGAGACTGACGGCGGCGCTGATCGCGGTCACGACGGCGCAGACCCAGAACGCGAGAGGCATGCGGCACAGCGTAGCGGCGCCGACCGCGGCCCTGACCTCCAGCGCACCCGCCGGTCCGCGGGACCGCCGCGGGCCGGCGTCAGGTGCTCAGGACGACGATCGGGTCGCTGGTCGGCTGCTCGGACCCGCCCTCGGGCTCGACCGTCACGGCGACACCGACGCCGGGGACGTCCTGGACGAGCTCCTCGACCGTGCCGTCGCGCTCGGCGAGGACACCCGCCGGGACGACTCCGCCGTCGGACCCGACGACCCACAGCTGGTAGTCCTCGTCGTCCGCCGTGCCGGGCAGCCCGGTCGCACGGAACAGGAAGTCGTCGCCCGCGAGCAGCACGGACGCCTCGCCGCCGCCCGCGACCTCGTCCCGCACGATGGTCGCCGTCGGGTCGGACAGCATCTCGGCGACCGCCTCTGCCTGGGCCTCGAGACGCGCCTGCTCCTGCGTCGCGCGGACCGCGACCGTCGTCGGGACGGCGACCGCGACGACCGCGGCGGCCGCCGCGGCGACGAGGCCCCAGCGGCGCGGCGCACGGGCGGACGACGTCGCGCCCGCCGAGGACGAGGACGCCCGCCCGCCGCCGAAGCTCGACGGCTCGCGCTGCGAGGACCCGTGCTGCGGCGTCTCGGCGACACGTGCGAGGACCGCCTCGCGCACCTGCACCGGTGGCGCGGCGTCCGCCGCGAAGGCCGCGACGACGTCGCGGTACTCGTCGAGCGCCCGGCGCGCGTCGGCGTCGGTCTCGAGCAGGCGCTCGACCGCCCGACGCTCCAGGTCGTCCACGGCGTCGAGCGCGTAGACGGGCAGGAGGTCCCACGCGTCCGTCTTCCGCTCGCGCGTCTCGTCAGCCACGGCGCACCCCCAGGCAGTCGCGCAGGCGGAGGAGACCGTCGCGGATGCGAGACTTCACGGTCGGCAGACCGGCGTCCAGGCGCTCGGCGACCTCCCGGTACGTCAGCCCGCCGTAGTACGCCTGCACGACGGCCTCGCGCTGCGTCGCGGTGAGCGAGTCGAGACAGCGTCGGACGGCGGCCCCCTCGAGCCGCTGCTCGACCTCCTCGACGACGGCGTCGCGCCGGGTCGTCGTCGTCTGCCCGTCGACGTCGCGCTGGTCGCGGACGCGGCGCGACTGCTCCGAGCGCACGCGGTCGACCGCGCGGCGCCGGGCGAGGGTCACGACCCACGTGCGCGCGGACCCGCGGGAGGCGTCGAACCGTGCCGCCGTCTGCCACACCTCGACCATCACCTCCTGGGTCACCTCCGCCGCGTGGTCCGGGTCCCGGAGGACGCCGAGCGCCGTGCCGTACACGGCGGGCGCGAGCGCATCGTAGACAGGGGCGAACGCCGACGGTTCGCCGCCGGCGCACGCGGTCAGCGCGGCGTCGACGACGCCCGGCGGGGTCGTCCTCGCGGGTGGTGGCACGCGCCCAGTCTGCCGCACACCTGCAGCCGAGGTTCGTCACGCGGGCCGTTGCGGATGGGTCGACCCGGTCCCCTGCGGTCAGTGCGCCGCGTTCACCGCGGCGAGCGCGCTGCTCTGGCACCCGGTGCCGGTGTCCCCCGGCGCCGGCCCGGACCAGGAGAAACCGTACTGGTCGAAGGCGTTGCGCGCGTTCGCGTACGCCGTGCTCGCCTGGTGGTCGAGGTACTGCTCGTACGGCCGGTCGGGCAGGACCCGGTCGAGCTCGACGAGGCCGCGGACCGCTCCCGCCTTGAACGACGCGCCGTCGTTGCGGCACGTGTCCCAACCCTCGGCCGGGTCCCGCAGCACGCCCGCCGAGGTGGTGAGCCCGCCACCGGGGCGGGTCATCGCGTCCGCGGTGCGCCGTGCCTGGTCGAGCAGCGCGCCGTCGCCCGTCGCCTCGTACAGCTCGACGAGGCCGGAGACCAGCACGCCCTGGTTGTAGGTGAACGTCGCGCCACCCGGCGTGCACCCGTTCGCCGAGAGCCCGTCGACGACGAGCCCGTCCGAGCGGATCAGCCCGGTCCCGCGGAACCAGTCCCACTCGGCCTGAGCGCGCGCGAGGTACGTCGAGTCGCCCGGGAGACGGTTGTGCAGCGAGGCGTTGACCTGCAGGTAGAGCACGTTCGCGATGGACGCCTTGTTGACCCGGTCCGTCTTCCAGTAGACGCCGCCCCCGCACGCGCCGTCCCAGTACGCGTGCATGTGGTCGGCCGCGACCCGGGCCGTGTCCAGGTAGCGCTGCTCGCCCGTGAGGTCGTAGGCGTCGAGCCACACCATGGCCCACCAGCCCGTGTCGTCGATGTACTCGTTGCGGAACTGGCCCTCGTGCTCCCCGTCCGTGCGGTTCACGTTGCGGTCGTAGGTGCGTCCCAACGCGTACCGGTAGCTGCCCATCCCGGTGACGCGGGCGTTCTCGATGACGGCCGAGAGCGCGGGCGCCGACGTCCACCAGTCGTGGCCGTTGAAGAGCCCGGTGTCGACGTCGTAGGTCGCCATCATCGCGGTCGCCGCCGCCGTCGCGCGGTTCCCCGCGTTCCACGTGGTGCGGGCCCACGGCGTGCACGCGATCGCGCCGGTGTCCGTGGCGCGCCCGCAGGCGCGCAACGCCCCGACGCCGAGGTTCGCCCAGTCGTCGTTGTTGTACATCTGGGTGCGCCACCCGGCGCCGCCGGCCGGGACCGACGTCGCGCCGAGCAGGCCGTCCCAGGTCTTCCCGCCGTCGAACGACCGGTCGAGCCATACCTCGTCGCCGCCCCGGCCGCCGTCGATCGACGCCCACCCCATCGGGTCCGCGTCGCTCAGGTGCAGGACGACGGTCCGCCCGGACACCGTGGCGCTCACCGGCGTCCGGTCCCCGCTCGCGAGCGCCGGGTCGCGCGCGTCGCAGTGGAGGTTGCAGACGGGCGCCGCCGCGGCGGGTGCCGCGGTGGCGACCACGCCCACCACCCCGAGCGGCACCGTCAGCCCGAGGGCGGCGAGCACCGCGACAGGTCCGCGCCGGCGGGCCCCCCTCGGTGCTCCGTCGGGGGTCGTGCTGTGGACCGTCGTGCGGGACGTGCCGTTCACGGGACTCACCTCGTCGTGTCGATCCGCGGACCGTCGGCAGCGCTGCCGGACGTCGGCACCAGACTGCCCGCCGACAGCGCTGTCCGCAAGGGTGTGACGCCCAGCAACGTGCCGTCGGACCACAGGACCGCGCTCGGGCTCAGCGCTCCCGGCGCATCCGCACGGCCCCGGCGAGCTCGCGCAGCAGGCCGGCCGTGGTCTCCCAGTCGATGCACGCGTCAGTGACCGACTGCCCGTACACGAGCCCGCTCGGCGCGGGCTTCTGCGCGCCCGCGACGAGGAAGCTCTCCATCATGAGGCCCGTGATCCCCTGCTCGCCGTCGGCGAGGCGCGCCGAGAGCTCGCGCACCACCTCCGCCTGGCGCACGTGGCTCTTGCCGGAGTTGCCGTGCGACGCGTCGACGACCAGCCCGTGCTCGGCGACCCCGCCGAGACCCGACGTGCGCGCGACGGCGAGCGCCGCCGCGACGTCGTCGGCCCCGTAGTTGGGGCCGGACCGCCCGCCGCGCAGGATGACGTGGCAGTCGGGGTTGCCCGCGGTCTCGACGGCGGCGGCCCGCCCGAGGGAGTCCATGCCGAAGAACGTGTGCTCGCTCGCGGCGGTGATGCAGCCGTCGACGGCGATCTGCACGTCACCGTCGGTCGCGTTCTTGAACCCTATCGGCATCGACAGGCCGGACGCGAGCTGGCGGTGCACCTGCGACTCGGCGTTGCGCGCGCCGATCGCGCCCCACGACACGGCGTCGGCGATGTACTGCGGGCTCGTGGGCTCGAGGAACTCGCACGCCGCGGGCACGCCCGCGTCGAGGACGCCGAGCAGCACCTCGCGCGCGAGGCGCAGGCCGTGGTGCACGTCGTGCGACCCGTCGAGGTGCGGGTCGTTGATGAGGCCCTTCCACCCGACCGTCGTGCGGGGTTTCTCGAAGTACACGCGCATGACGATCATCAGGTCGTCCGACAGGTCACGTGCGAGTGCGCCGAGCCTGCCCGCGTAGTCGAGCGCGGCGTCGGGGTCGTGCACGGAGCACGGGCCGACGATGACGAGCAGGCGGTCGTCGTCGCCCGCGAGGACGTCGCGGACCTCGCGGCGCGAGGTCATGACGAGGTCGCTGCGCGTCGCGCCGAGCGGCAGGTCGGCGAGCATCGCACGCGGGGCGGGGAGCGCGTCGAGCGCACGCACCCGCAGGTCGCTCGTGCGCGCCTGCAGCTCCGGGCTGTCCACGGGGTCGACGGTACTCGTCACGTCGTCCGACGACGCGTCGGGCGACACCGCGAGCGACGGCGTGGACGTCGCGCGTCCGGGCGGGGTGGTCGTGCTGGTCACGGGAGGCTCCTGGTTCGTGCGGCGGGGTTCTCGGTCCGTCGTCCGACGGAAGCCCTCACCGGCCTGCTGCCGCCCGTGATCCCCGGAGCGGCCCGTCTCACGACGAAGGGCCCGGACGCGGTCGCGTCCAAGGCCCTGTGCTGGCTCCGGGTGGAAGTGGTCAGGCGAGCGCCCGCACGGCTCCACCGGGAGCCTGCGTAAAGCGCCGATACCACTGAGAAGTCACGAGGGGACCGTAGCACAGGGGCTAGGAGGCGCGGCCGACCCGTCTCGCGTCCCGGTCACCCCTATGCTCGGCCCATGCCGATCCCCGACTTCGTCGCCGCCCTCCGGTCCCGGATCGGGACCGACCTGCTGTGGATGCCGGGGGTGTCGGCCGTCGTCGTGGACGACGACGGCCGGCTGCTGCTCGGGCAGCGCGCCGACACGGGCCAGTGGGCCGTGATCAGCGGCATCCTCGAGCCGGGTGAGGACCCGGCCGTCGGGCTCGCACGCGAGGTGCTCGAGGAGACGGGCGTCGACGTCGTCGTGGACGCGCTCGTCGCGGTCACCGTCACCGAGCCGATGGAGTACCCCAACGGCGACCGGTCGCAGTACCTCGACCTCGCGTTCCTGTGCCGGCCCGCCTCCCCGGCCGCCGCTGCGCAGGCCCGCGTCGCCGACGACGAGTCGCTCGACGTCGCGTGGTTCAGCCCGGACGCGCTTCCCGACGACCTGGCACGCTCGACCGTCGATCGGCTCGGGCACGCGCGCGCGTGGCTCGCCGAGCCGTCAGCCGGACCGTTCTTCGTGCGCTGACCCCGGGCCGAGCCAGCGGACCGCGAGGACGCACGCGTCGTCGTGGGACACCGCCCGGTCGACGAGCGCGCCCAGCACCTCGTCGACGGGCACGCGCGCCGCGAACGCGTTCGCGACGACCTCGGCGAGCTCGTCGAGCCCGGCCGTGAGGGAGCGGTCGCGCCTCTCGACGACGCCGTCGGTGTAGAGCACGAGCGTGTCGCCCGGGGCGAGCGAGACGAGGTCCGCGGCGCGCGGCGTCGGCCCCCGCACCCCGAGCGGGGTGGAGCGCGCGAGCCAGAGGAAGTCCGCGTCGCCACCGGCCCGGACCAGCAGCGGCGGGAGATGCCCCGCGCACGAGTACCGCAGCGACCCTTCCACGAGGCCGAGCTCCGCGTACACGAGGCTCGCCATGAAGCCCGTCCCCGTACGCTCGACGAACCGGTCGAGCCGGTCGACGACGCGTTCGGGCCCGAGCCCGGCGTCCGCCCCCGCACGCGCCGCGGTGCGGAGCTGCCCCATCGCCGTCGCCGCCCCGAGCCCGCGCCCGACGACGTCGCCCACCGACACCGCGAGCGCGTCGGGCGCGACGAGGAAGGTGTCGTACCAGTCCCCGCCCACGTGGAGGTCGTGCACGCCCGGGCGGTAGCGCGCCGCGACGCTCACGCGCGGGTCGCTGACGATCCCACCGGCGAGCATCGCGCGCTGCAGCTCCGTCGCGACCGACATGCTCTGCTCGTGGGTCTCCGCGCGTGCGAGCGCGAGCGCCGCGAGCTGCCCGGCGGCGGTGACGGTGCCCAGGTCCAGCGCCTCGGCGCCCGGCGCTCGCCGCGGTCGCAGGACGAGCACCCCGAGCAACGTGCCGGCCGTCCGCAGCGGTACGACGACGTCGCCGTCCGCCCGAGTCGTCGTCGCCGTGAGCTCGTCGGTCGCCGGAGCGTCGACGACCCACTCCGCCGCCGACGGCACACTGCGCGCGACCCCGCCGACGGCCCCGCCCCAGCGGCGCAGCCGGCGGCTGTCCTGAGCCACCCACAGCGCGGCGTCCTGCGCCCCGAGCACCGTCACCGCGGCATGCAGGAGGACGCTCGCCACACCCTCGAGCCCCGCCGCGCTCGCCAGGTCGGCAGCGGTCCCGTGCAGCGTCCGCACGCGCCGCTCCGCCGCCTCGGCCGCGCGGCGCGCAGCGACGAGCTCGTGCTCGAAGCGTGAGCGCTCACGCGACGAGAACATCGCCACCTCGACGAGCCGCTCCCCGCGCACGTCGCGCTCGATCGCGGTGAGCAGCATCGGCTCCCGGCCCGTGGGCGTCCGCAGCTCGACGGCGACCTCGTCGACACGGCCCGCCTCGCGCAGCCGAGGACCGAGGTGGGTCTCCCAGTAGATGCGGCCGCCGACGGTGAGCAGGTCGGCGAGCCGCCGACCCGCGATCGCCTCCACGTCCGGGACGTCGAGCAGGCGCAGGAACTCGTCGTTCACGTCCAGGACGCGCGCCTCCGCGTCGAGGAGCAGCAGGGCGACCGGGGCGAGCCGCCAGCGCTCCGCCCGCGACGTCGGCATCAGCCCGCCCTGAGCCAGCCGCGCATCGCGCCGATCAGCAGGTCGGGATGCGAGAGGTTCGGGCAGTGGCCGACGGAGTCGATGACGACGAAGTCGCTGCCGGGGACGTGGTCGTGGACGAAGCGCCCCACCTCGAGCGGCGCGATGACGTCCTCGCGGCTCTGCACGACGAGGCTCGGGGTGCGTACCCGAGCCAGGTCGGCCCGGTTGTCGCCGAGGAACGTCACGCGCGCGAACTGGCGGGCGACCGCCGGGTCGTTGCGGCGGAATACCTCGACGAGCTCGTCACCCAGCGCCGGCCGGTCGGGGTTGCCGACGATCACCGGCGCCATCGCCTGGGTCCAGTCGAGGTAGTTCACGTCCATCGTCTCGAGCAGCTCGTCGATCTCGACCGCGCTGAAACCGCCGCGATAGCCGTCGTCGTCGATGTACCGCGGGCTCGGGCAGACCAGCACGAGCCGGTCGATGAGGTCGGGCCGCTCGACCGCCACGAGCAACGAGATGATCGCGCTCACCGAGTGGCCGACCAGGACCACAGGCTCGTCCGCCACGTCCTCGACGATCTCGATCGTGTCGGCGACGTAGCCCGCGAGGTCGGCGTGGCGACCGGGGTCCCACGACGCGGGATGGGACGCGCCGCACCCGGAGTGGTCGAAGAGGACGACGCGGTGGTCGACGGCGAACGCCGGCGTGACGAAGCGCCACATCGACTGGTCGCAGCCGAACCCGTGCGCGAAGACGACCGTCGGTCGGCCCTCCGCCCCGACGACCCGCACGTTGTTGCGTTCGCGCACGTCCACGCGTCACAGCGTAGGGCGTGGAAGAGGGCGCTGAGCAGTGCGCGGCCGGGTGAGAACCCGCACGCGGTCCACGGCACAATGTCCTCATGCGTGTCTCGGCGAAGGCGGACTATGCCGTGCGGGCCTGCGCCGAGCTCGCGGCGTCGCCCCACGGCGACCCGGTGCGCGCCGAGGACCTCGCCACGGGTCAGGGCCTGCCGGTGAGCTTCCTCGAGCGCATCCTCGGCGACCTGCGACGCGCGGGCATCGTCGCGAGCGTCCGCGGTCGGTCCGGCGGGCACCGCCTCGCCCGACCGGCCTCCGAGATCACCCTCGCCGACATCTTCCGCGCCGTCGACGGCCCGCTCGTCACCGTCCGCGACGAGCGCCCGCCGAGCCTCGAGTACGACGGCTCCGCCGCCGGGCTGCTCGACGTCTGGGTCGCGCTGCGCGCGAGCGTCCGCGACGTCCTCGACCGCGTGAGCGTCGCGGACGTCGTCGCCCGCGACCTGCCCCCCGAGGTCCAAGCACTCGCAGCGCGCGCCGACGCCTGGGAGAACCCCTAGTCGTCCGGCGGCGCGTGGTTGCGTCCGCGACGCCCGTGGTTGCGTCCGCGCTGGGGTGGGGCCGTGTGCTCGGACTGGCGCGCCGTCACCCCGGTCTCTCGTCCTCGCTTCTGGGAGCGCGCCTTTGACGTCCTTCGCACACAGCCCCACCCCACCGCTCGTCCTGCCCGTCACCTCCGGGCGCCGCACGCGGACCGACCGACCGCACCCCTCAGGACGCGGACGCGCTGCCGAGAAGTGAGTTTCCGCCCGAGGCGCAGCGGCTCGGGCAAGAGGCGCACCGACCAGGGCGAGACGGACCCGCCCCGGCCACCCAGCCCGACCACTGTCGCAACACGAGCAACACCTGTTAACACTGGCCCACGATGTGGTTGGTGCTTTTGAAACTGGACTCGTTCGGTCAACCTTGTCGGGACTTGCCGGCCCGTCCGGCGACCCTGAGCTCGGAGGACTGCGGTGCGGACACTCATCTTGCTGGCCCTCGTCGGTCTCGGCGCGCAGCTCGTCGACGGCAGCCTCGGCATGGCGTACGGCGTCACGTCGACGACGCTGCTGCTCGCGATCGGGACCAACCCGGCGGCGGCGTCGGCGACGATCCACCTCGCGGAGATCGGCACGACGCTCGCGTCCGGCGCGGCGCACTGGCGGTTCGGGAACGTCGACTGGAAGGTCGTGCTGCGCATCGGCGTGCCCGGCGCGGTCGGCGCCTTCGCGGGCGCGACGTTCCTGTCGAGCCTCTCGACCGAGCTCGCCGCTCCGGTCATGTCGCTCCTGCTGCTCGCACTCGGCGTCTACGTGCTGTCGCGGTTCACGTTCGTCGGGCTGCCGAAGGGGCGACTCGGTCTGCCGCTGCGCAAGAGATTCCTGACCCCCCTCGGACTGGTTGCCGGGTTCGTCGACGCGACCGGCGGGGGCGGGTGGGGTCCGGTGGGGACGCCCGCGCTGCTCGCGTCGGGCCGCATCGAGCCGCGCAAGGTCATCGGGTCGATCGACACGAGCGAGTTCCTCGTGGCGATCGCGGCGTCGCTCGGCTTCCTCGTCTCGCTCGGGTCGCGGGGCATCGACCTCACCTGGGTCGCGGCGCTGCTGCTGGGCGGGTTGATCGCTGCCCCGATCGCCGCCTGGCTCGTGCGGCTCCTGCCTCCGCGCATCCTCGGTTCCGCCGTCGGCGGGGTCATCGTGCTGACGAACGTCCGCACCCTGCTGCGGTCCGACTGGGTCGACGCGAGCGGCACCGTCCAGGGCGTGGTGCTCGCGTTCGTCGCGGTGGTCTGGGCCGCGGCCGTCGCATGGTCCGTCCGTGCCCACCGCCGCGCCGTCGCGCTCGACGCGGCGCACGCAGAGGCGCCGGTGCCCGACGAGGTCGCGACGCCGTCGGGCACGACCCCGGAGCCCGCCACCCGCTGACGACTCCGCCGAGCATGTCGTTGCGGCCCGTCACGAGCTCGGGACGGTCGACGACGACATGCTCGACGGGCGACGATCGCATGCTCGGCAGGGTGCGCGGCGTCAGTCGCGCGCGTAGCGACGGACGAACGCCGCGAGGATCCGGTGCGGCGCCCACACGACGCCGCGCCGCACGACGTCCTCCACCTCGCCGGCCGCCTCGGGCGGGAAGTACCCGTAGCTCCGGTAGACGCCGATGCGGGTGAGGATCCCGTCGAGGTCGAGCTCGGGGTGGAACTGCGTCGCGTACAGGTTCTCCTTGACCCGGAACATCTGGACCGGGCACGTGTCCGACGACGCGAGCAGCACCGCGTGCGGCGGCAGCTCGCGCACGGCCTCCTTGTGCCCGACGTACGCCTCGAACGCGTCGGGCACGTCGACGAGCAGCGGGTCGGCCCGGCCCTCGGCGGTGAGCCGGATCGTCACGGGCGAGATCGGCTCGGCGAAGGTGTGGTCGAGCACGGCGCCCTGGTGCAGGCCGAGCGTCCCGACGCCGTAGCACGCGCCGAGGAACGGGAAGTCCCGCTCGACCATCTGGTCGAGCAGCGGCGCGAGCTCGCGCTCGACGCGGCGCTGGGTCGCGGACTTGCGCGCGTCCGGGAGCGTGGAGTCGAACGGGCTGCCGCCGACGATCACGCCCGAGTAGTCGTCGAGGTCGATCGCCGGCAGCGGCCCGGCCTCCATCCGCACGCGGTGCAGCTCGTCCGGCCGGAGGCCCGCGTGACGGCACATCGCGTCGTGCTCGCCGTCGGCCGCCGGGTCCTCCGCGCGCGACGCAAGCAGCAGGAACGGCCTCATGCCGGTCAGGCTAGGCGCGCGTCCCTGCTCTCGCCTGCCAGCGCCTCCCCGCCGGCTCCTCCTCCTCGCCCGACGACGCCACGACGCCGCGCTCGGGCAGCATGCGACGCCGGACGCGCACGCGCAGGAGCCGGACCGTCACCACGCCGCGCGCCGCGAAGATCGTCGCCCGGCGCGTGAGCGCCCGGACGGCGGGATGGTCAGCCACGGTCGTAGGTGAGGACGGCGTTGCCACCGTCGAACGTCGTGACGTCGGCCAGGTCGAACGTCGTGGGGCGGAAGCCGACCGACCCGAAGGCGGTGCGCCCGGCGCCGGCGACCACGGGGTACAGCTTGACGACCAGGCGGTCGATCTCGCCGAGGAGCGACCCGGCGAGGACGCCCCCGCCCGCGAGGTAGATGTCGAGCGGCGAGTCCTCGGCCTTGAGCGCCCGCACGAACCCGACCGCGTCGTCCCGCACCACGGTCACGGCGGGGTCGAGCTCGGGCTGCGACGTCGACACGACGTACTGGCGCAGGTGCTCGTACGGGCTCGTGATCCCGAGGGCGAGCGCGGGCTGGTACGTCCGGCGGCCCATGACGACCGTGTCGAACGTCCGGTTCGGCTCGTCGTCGATGCCGAGCTGACGGCGGCCGTGCGTCGGCAGCACGTCCGGGTGGCTCTCGATCATGCGGGCGCTGTAGGAGTCGGAGGACGGGTAGAAGTCGACCTCGTCGTCGGGACCGGAGATGCGGCCGTCGATCGACAGGGCGACGAAGTAGGTGAGTCGTCTCATGGCTCGAGCCTCGACGAACCCCGAGACGGGATCAATGAGACTTCCTGGGACAATCGATCACGCCAGGTGAACGATCCCGGCCCCGGACGACGACGTGCCCGGGCGGAGTGACGAGAGGTGACGGGTGGACCTGCGGGACATCGAGATCTTCCTGACGCTGGCCGACGAGCTCCACTTCGGGCGGACGGCGGAACGGCTCCACGTCTCCCCCGCGCGCGTGAGCCAGGCCATCAGCCGGCAGGAGCGGCGCATGGGCACCGTGCTGTTCGAGCGCACGAGCCGGCGCGTGGAGCTGACCCCCGTCGGGGCACGCCTGCGCGACGACCTGCGCCAGGGGTACGAGCTCATCCAGTCGGGCCTGGCCGCCGCGAGCCGCACGGGCGAGCGACCGACCGGGACGCTGCGGCTGGCGGCGATGGGGATCGTCGGCCACGAGATGCTCCCCGTGGTGAAGGCCTTCACCGAACGCCACCCCGCGTGCTCGGTCGAGCAGCGCGAGTTCCACTTCTCCGACCCGTTCGGGGCCCTCCGCGACGGCGAGGCCGACGTGCAGGTGACGTGGGCGCCCGTCCGGGAGCCCGACGTCGTCGTCGGGCCCCGTGTGCTCACGGAGGGCCGCGTGCTCGCGGTGGCGGCGGGGCACCCGCTCGCAGGCGAGGACGAGGTGTCGATCGAGGTGCTCGGCGACCACACCGTGGTGGACGTGGGTGCCGCCGTCCCCGGCTACTGGGAGGAGTCGATGGTGCCCCGCCGGACGCCGTCGGGCCGCGCCGTGCTGCGGGGACCCGTGGCGCGGTCGTTCCACGAGGTGCTGACGGCGGTCGCCGCCGGCGAGGCCGTCACGCCGCTCAACGCCCACGTGCGGCGCTACTACTCCCACCCCGGCGTGGTCTACGTGCCGATCACCGACGTCCTCGACACCGAGTGGGTCCTGACGTGGCTGCGGGAGCATGAGACCCCCGAGCTGCGCGCGTTCGCCGAGATCGCCCGCGAGCTGGGCTCGCGGGCGATCTGACGGCGTTCGCGAGGTCGCCGCTCAGCTCCAGCGGAAGAGCTTGATGCCCAGCGGGAGCAGCACGGCGGTCCAGACCGCCATGACGACCATCTGCAGCGTCGGGAACCCGGGCTCGAACCAGCCCGCCGTCATGGCCTGGGCGGCGGCGCCGAGCGGCGTGAACTTCCCGATCTGCTCGATCACGTCGGGCATGATCGGCCCCGGCGTCCACAGGCCGGAGAGGAACAGCAGCGGGAAGTAGATGAGCGTCCCGATCGCCGACGCCGTGCTCGCCTTGGGCACGCGGGCCGCGACGAGCGTGCCGAGCGAGTACATCGACGCGACGCCGAGCACGAACGCGAGCACGACCGTCCCGACGTTCTGGGGAGCGGTGAGCCCGAACACGAGCTGCCCGACGACGAGCGCGATCGCCGCCGCGAGGACGACGGCCACGAGGTTGATCAGCAGGTGCGCCACCACGATCCCCTGCGGGCGCATCGGCGTCGTCGAG
Organism: Cellulosimicrobium sp. BMG9.22; assembly: GCF_059159975.1. NCBI lineage: Bacteria > Bacillati > Actinomycetota > Actinomycetes > Micrococcales > Promicromonosporaceae > Cellulosimicrobium > Cellulosimicrobium sp. BMG9.22. The sequence goes on from NZ_JBZGBY010000023.1 coordinate 33,468, forward strand.
AGCCGGCGCAGCAGCCCCTTCTCCCGGAAGGTCGCGAAGTAGACGGGCATCGTCGTGAGCGCCGGCGTCGCGATCGCGGCCGCCAGGACGACCGGCACGTACGCCGCGATCGCGGTGAGCCCTTCCCACTCGGCGCCCATGCCCTCGATCGGGTCGCGCATGCCCGGGATGGCGAAGCCGATCCCGACGAGCAGGACCGTCGGGAACGCGAGCGAGAAGAACACCGTGCCCGGGTCGCGCAGCCACAGCCGCGCCTCGGTGGTGAGCAGGGTGGGGAACCCGCGCCACCCCGACCCGCGGGCCGGGCTGCGCGGGGCGCGTGCGGTCGACACGCCCCTGGTCGTGGTCGTCGTGGTGCTCATCGGTCCTCTCCTCGGTTCGTGCGGGTGGTGGTGCGGACGGCGGTCGCCGCGGGGTCGTACGTGCGGCCGGTCACGGCCACGAAGACGTCCTCGAGGGACCGGGAGACGGTCCGGACGTCGTCGGGCACGATCTCGTGCTCCGCGAGCGCGAGCACGACGGCGAGCAGCACCCGGCGCGAGCCCGTCACCTCGATCTCGCTGCCAGTCACCTCGACCCGCTCGACGTCCGCGAGACCGGCGAGCGTGTGGAGCGCGAGGTCGTGGTCCGCGGCAGGGGCGCGGAGCCGGAGGGTGCGCGAGGTGTCCACGGTGTCGATGAGCTCCGCGGGCGTGCCCTGCGCGACCACGCGGCCGCGGTCGATGATGACGAGCCGGTCGCACAGGCGTTCCGCCTCGTCCATGAAGTGCGTGACGAGCAGGATCGTCACGCCGCGGTCGCGCACCCGCTCCACGAGCTCCCAGGTCGCACGCCGGGCCGCCGGGTCGAGACCCGTGGTCAGCTCGTCGAGGATCGCGACGCGCGGGTTTCCGACGAGCGCGAGCGCGATCGACAGGCGCTGCTTCTGCCCGCCCGAGAGCTTCGCGAACCCGACGCCGCGGTGCTCGGCGAGGTCGAGCAGCTCGAGGAGCTCCTCGACGTCCGCCGGCGACTCGTAGAACGACGCGAAGAGCCGCAGCGCCTCGTCGACCGTGATCTTCTCGTTGAGGGCGGCCTCCTGGAGCTGGACGCCGACGGCGTCGCGCACGGCCGCCGGGTCCGCCTGCGGGTCGACGCCCAGCACGCGGACCGTGCCGCCGTCGGCCTCGCGCAGCCCCGCGAGGCACTCGACCGTCGTCGTCTTCCCGGCGCCGTTGGGGCCGAGGATGCCGAAGATCTCGCCGGGAGCGATCGAGAAGCTCACGTCCTCGACGGCGACCTTGCGCTCGGTGCAGCCCTTCGGCCCCGGGTAGGTCTTGCGGAGGTTGCGGACCTCGACGACGGGCGCCCCGGCGTCGGGCAGGGTGCGCGACGGCGTGGCCGCAGTGGTGGTGGACCCCCCGGCGGGGGGTGATGCGGTGCTCATGGTGGTCTCCTCGAGGGTGTGCGGCACCCACGGACGGCGCGGCGCGCCGCCCGGTGGACGGTGAGGGAGGGGCGTGCTGGAGGTCGTGCGGGACTGCTGCCGGTCAGCCGCCGGCGCTCGCGGCGAAGTCGACCGGACGGATCGCGGCGCCCCGCAGGACGGCGCGGAGGAGGAGTGCGGCGAGCACGATCCCGAGGAGCCCGCCGAGGGCGGCGAACCAGACGGGCGTGCCGTCGAGTGCGACGAGGCGCGCGAGGGCGTCGCCGAAGTAGCCGGAGCGGAGGGAGACCTCCGCGACGACGACCGGGACGAGCGCGACGAGCGCGAGCGGGACCCCGCGCGCGAGTCCGAACCCGTAGAACCCGGCGGCGATCACCATGCCCGCCAGGTAGTAGACGACGCAGGAGAGACCCTCGACGAGCATCACGAGCGGCACCTGCGAGCCGTCGGTGTAGAGCTGGGTCGTCGCGGGCTCGGTCGGCCAGCCGTTGCTCCGGAACAGCCACCACGCCCCCCAGTGGACGAGGCCGGACGCGATCCCGAAGGTCACGCCCGAGACGACCGCGCCGATCCAGAGGCCCTGGGTGTAGGACCGTCGGGTGCCGCCCGCGGCGACGTGCACCCCGATCGTCATGAGCGGCAGGATGATGCCCAGCACGAAGAGGAAGAACCTCCCCGAGCCCGCGACGCCGCCGACGGCCGTGGCGTCGGCCTCGTCGTTGAGCCGCATGATCCACAGGACGAGCGCGCCCACGGCGAGCGCGATGACCCAGAACCACACGCCGATGTACCACGTCCCGCCGATGTAGTACCGGGCGACCGCGCGGACGCCGCGCCGGTGGGCCGCGGCCTCGATCGCGCGACGGTCGGCGGTGTGCTGCGTCGTGGCGGTCATCGTTCCTCCTCCTCGTCCGCCCCGGTCCCGGCGCGGTCTGTGCGCGTGAGGTGCACGAACAGGTCCTGCACGGGCACCGCGCCGACCTCGAGCCCTGCCTCGACGGCCGCCGCACGCTCGCCGTCGGCGAAGGCGCCGAAGAGCGTCACCTGCGCCGTGCCGCCGAGCCGCTGGCGTGCCAGCACCTCCCGCCCGACGACGTGCCGCTCGACCACCTCCGCCGGGCCGGTGAGGCTCACCCCGCGCGAGCGGACGTCGTCGGCGTTCTCCGCGAGGAGCACGCGCCCCCGGTCGAGGATCACGACGTCCTCGAACAGCCGCTCGACCTCGCTGATGAGGTGGCTCGACAGCACGATCGTGCGGGGGTGCTCGGTGTAGTCGGCCACGACGGCGTCGTAGAACGCGTACCGGCTCGGGGCGTCCATGCCGAGGTACACCTCGTCGAAGATCGTCAGCGGCGCCCGGGACGCGAGGCCGATCACCGCGCCGAGCGCCGAGCGCTTGCCGCGCGACATCGCGGCCGGCGTCTTGCGGGGGTCGACCTCGAACTGGTCGAGGAGCCGCTGGGCGAGCTCGGCGTCCCAGTGCGGGCGCAGGTCCGCGTAGTACGCGAGCGTGTCCTTCGCCTTGTCCGTCTGCCACACGTCGCCGCTCTCGCGGACGAGCTGGGTGTGCATGGTCGTCCACACGTTCTCGAACGGGTCCTCGACGCCCCCCTCGGGGCCGACGAGGACCTCGCCCGCGGTGGGACGGCGGAACGCCGCCAGCAGCGCCGCGAGCGTCGTCTTCCCGGCTCCGTTGCGGCCGAGCAGTCCGGTGATCACGCCCGGGCGCACGGTCAGCGTGACGCCGTCGAGCGCGGGATCGTCGTCGCGGGAGTAGCGCATGACGACGTCGCGCAGCCGGGCACCGAACGGCTCCGGCGCGGTGGCGATGCCTGCGGGCTGGCTGGCGGTCCGGGCGGTCACGGGTCTCACCTCGGGGAGGGGTCGGTCGGGCCGGCGGGAGCGGCGTCGGGTCGCGACCGGCCGAGGACGTGGTCCACGATCTCGGCCGTCGGGATGTCGAGGAGGTCCGCCTGCGCGAGCGCGGGCGCGAGCACCTCGTCGAAGAACCGGGCGCGGTGGTCGGCGAGGAGCTTCTCGCGTGCGCCGGGCGCGACGAACATGCCGAGGCCCCGCCGCTTGTAGAGCACGCCCTCGTCGACGAGGCCGGCGAACGCCTTGGCCGCCGTCGCCGGGTTGATGCGGAACGTCGTCGAGAACTGCGTCGTCGACATGACCTGCTCCTCCTCCGCGAGCTCGCCCGCGAGCACCTGCGCCCGGATCATCTGCGCGATCTGGAGATAGATGGGCTCAGGTCCGTCGAACATGGTGCCCATCCTCTCGCGGTTCGTGTGTTCGGTGGTTCATTACTCCACTAATGAACCACAGGTGCTGCCGCTCCCGCAACCCCTCCGCCGAGGAGAAGCGTGGAGCCGCGAGGTAGCTTCCCGGGTGCCGGTGGCCCCGCCGTGGTGGGGCGGAAAGCGCACGCCAGGGCATGGCGCGTCTCCCCAGGTGAGAGCGGTGGAGCGTTCTTTTTCCGAGCCAGAACCGTGGTCCGGCGAGGTAGAACCGTGGTCCGGCGAGGTAGAACTCTGGTAGACGACCACGGTTCTACTTCGCGGGAGGCCACGTGGACGGTGCATGCGAGCTCGCGGGTGGGACGCCGTGGGCCGAGCCGCTGAGCACGTGGACGAGCCTCGCGTTCGTCGTCGCGGGCGTCGCGATCCTGGTGGCGGCGCTCCGCGCCCGTCCAGGGTCGCCGTCGGGCGCCTCGCCCTCCCTGCCCGACGACGCAGCGGCCACGCGCGTCCGGCTCGCTTTCGGCGCCCTGGTCGCGCTGATCGGCGTGGGCTCCGTGATCCAGCACGGACCGTCGCCGGCGTGGAACCCGGTCGTCCACGACCCGCCGCTGCTCGGCGCGCTCGCGCTCGTCGCGGCCGACGCCGTCGCGGACCTCGCCGGGCGCCGGCAGCGGGCGTGGTGGTGGCTCGCGCCCACCGTGGTGAGCGTGGTGCTCGCCGCGGTGTCGATCCCGGCGTCGACGGCGACCCAGGTCCTCGTCGCCGTCGTGGCGGTCGCGGCGAGCACCTGGCGCGCGTGGCGACGCCCCGCCGTCCGACGGCGCACGGTCACCGCACTGGTGCTGCTCGCCGTCGGCGGGACGATCGGCACGCTCACCCGGCCCGGTTGGCCGCTGTGCGACGCGGACGGGCCGCTCGGCGTGACGCTCCAGGGCCACGCCGTGTGGCACGTGCTCGCAGCGCTGGCCCTGTGGACGCTCGCTCCGATGCTCGGCACGCGCACCGCGCCCTGAGATCATCCGCTCCGGGGTGTCCACCGACGCCGGACAACATCGTCGGCCTCGCGGACGGCGAGAACATGGCGCGCATGGTCGAGGGCTGACGACCGGGCCGCGACTCGTCGCGGATGCCGTCCGCGGTGGCCCAGGCGCGACCTACCAGCGATCGCGGTCGTGAATGAGTCGCGCGCGCCGAGACCCGACGAGCAGGCTCGGGTCGGCCAGAGACAGCCACGGCCCGCCGGCGCTACCTCCGACGGCCTCCGCGAGCGTCGTCCCCCGCTCGGACAGCGACCCCTTGATCCCGAACCACGCCGTGAGGTCCTTCACGGCGACGCCCCCGCCCCACCCGACGGTCTCGTTCGCCCGGCCGACCGCCCACACGACCGCGGCGGCACCCCGCACCGGCGAGGCGTTGCGCCGTCGGAAGATCGCAGGGTCCACGGCGGCGAGCCGCGCGAGCAACCGGCGGAACGCGGTGCGGTGCTCGACGTCGAACAGCGCGTCCGCGCACCGGTCGCAGAGCTCGAGCCACGCCGCCACCGTGTCGTGGACGTCGTCGGGGACGCCCGACCAGTCGAAGCCGTCGTCCGGCAACGGCGCGTCGTCGAGGGACTCGAGCGCCTCCTCGCTGCCGACGGCGGCCACGAGCATCCGGCGCATGTACGCCTCCGGGGACCACGGCTCGCCCTGGGCAGCGTCCAGCATGGCCTGCAGATCCTCGGGCTCGTACTGTGCGAGCTCGTCGACCGAGTCGAGCCCCAACGTGTCGAGGAGCGCCTGCAGCCCGGGCGTGGGCTCGCGGTCGTCGCTGATCGCTCGCGAGTACACCGGCACGAGGTGTGCGATCGCGATGAGCGTGTCCCTCGTGAACGTGGACTCCACGCAGCGCACCCGGTGCGCGTACGGCACGAGCGCCGCGAGGACGTCGGGGAGCGGCTCCAAATAGTCGGCCCCGGCCATCACCTTCCGCGGCACCCAGTCGGTGAGGAAGATCTCGACGTTGACCGGGCTCCAGCGCAACGGGTCGCCGCCGGTGTAGTCGGCGCTGAAGCGCAGCGCGAGCTGCGCGAGCCCTCGCGCGTCCTCGACCGCGAGGTCGCGACCCTCGGGAGATGCGAGGAAGTCGTCGAGGACCGCGTCGACGTCCTCGTCGGCGACAGGCTCGACGTCGGGCGCGACACCGCCGTCGGGCAGGAGGCCCACCGCCCACTCGACGAGCGGGCGCTGCATCGGCCATGTCTCGGACTCGATCGGCGGGACGAACGACGCGCCGAACGCGAGCGCCTGCTCGACGACGGCGCGGGCCGTCGCCGCGTCTGTGGGCTCGAGCTTCTGGCCCGGCTCGAGGATCTCGACCATCTGGGCGGAGACCGCGCGCAGCGTATCGGGGATGACGAACGCGTCCTTCACCGCGCCGTTGAGGTTGTGGTCGACGTACACGAGCACCGTGATCTCCGCGCCGTCGGCGAACCGGACGCCGAACAGGTAGTCGTCCCCGTCGCCGAGCACGTGCGTGAGGTGCAGGACGTCCCCGGCCGGGCGCGCCTCCTCGAGTCGCGCGAGCCACGTGGGCAGAGGATGACGGCGGCCCGCGAGGATCTCGTCGACCCGCCCTCGCAGGGAGGCCTCCCGGGTGAACGCGCGGATCGCCTCGAGCACCGCCGTCGTCTCGGCGAACGGGGTGTGCGCGAACGACTCGACGAGGAGGTCGAGCGTGACGGGAACGTCCAGGTCGTCGTCGTCATCGTCGTCGAGGCCCAGGAAGCCCGGGACTGACGGCGAGCGCGGCTCACCCACCTCGACCATTCCCGAGACCCAGGCCAGCAGGTCGAGCGGCGATTCCGCGCGCAGCGCGGCCCGGATCTCCTGGAAGAGCTCCAGCTCTTCGGGGTCCGGCTCGTGCGCCGGGCGGGTCGGCACGGCGGACAGGTGCCGTTGCTGGTGCGGACGTCGGTGCGGTCGGCGGTGTCGCTTGTCGCGGGCCATCGGTCCAGCGTAGTGACCGCGATCCCGCGTGAGCGACCCCGCCGACGCCGATCCCTCCTCACACGGTTCAGGCCGAGCGGTTCCAGCGCGGTCTCGTCGGGCACAGATCAACCGTTGTCGGCAGACCCCGCTACTTTCTGCCATGTACGCATGGCCTTGTGGACATGGTGGACGCGCGCCGACCCTGGAGCCGCGCCGACGCCTGCCGACCGAGCAGTGGAGCACACATCCTGATGGCACCGTCCGACACAGCCTCGGCGGTGAGCGACGAGGTCGCGACGAAGGTGTCGTTCCTGTTCTATGCCGACGCGAAGGACGCGCTCATCAAGGCGCTCGACGAGTAGGGGGAAGCATGTTGATCACACGCCCGTTCGACAAGCTCTTCGTCCAGCGCAGCGAGTTCGACTGCGGCGAGCCGGTGCTCGACGACTGGCTCAAGCACTACGCCGGCCAGAACGAGAAGCGCGATGCCACACGAACCTTCCTCATGCTCGACGAGAAGGAGGGGTGCATCGCAGGCTACGCGACGACCGTGACGCACCGCCTTGACCCGCACGAGGCGAGCGCCGCGCTCGGCAGAGCCCGTCGCTACCCGTTGCCTGCGGTCCTCGTTGCGCGCCTCGCCGTCGACCGTCGATACCAGGGCGCAGGGGTCGGGCGTCTCCTGCTGATCGACACGCTGCAGCGTCTGGAGCGCGCCTCGCACGACATCGGGTTCGAGCTCGTCGTCGTGGACGCGCTGCACGAGGACGCGGCTTGCTTCTACCTGAAGCACGGGTTCCAGCGTTTTCAATCTCATCCCCTCAGACTCTTCATGACGACCAAGACCTTGCGGGTGACGTTCGCGGATCTCGATTGACCGGTACACACCTCGTGCGTACAGTGGGTGCACGAGAGACCAGCCACAGCCCGGCTCACCACCGGGCGTTGTCCGGCTCACCACCGGTTATGTGAGGAACCACCATGACCTCGTCTGCTCAGAATCCGGCTACCACCGATCGCACCGCACGCCTCAACGTGCGCATCTCCCCCGAGGCGCTGGACACCATCCGCGAGGCGGCCGCCGCGCAGCAGCAGGACGTCACGTCGTTCGTGCTCGGCGCGGCGATGGAGCGTGCCCGCGACGTCCTGATGAGCGATCGCGTCATGCGGCTCACCGCCGCGGAGATGGACCAGATCGAGGCGGCCCTCGACGAGGAGCCCCGCGTCATCCCCGAGCTGGCAGCGGCGATCCGCAAGGTACGCGAGCAGTTCGGCGAGCAGGGGGCGCGCACCACGGTCGCACACTGACCTGCTCGACGTGACGAGCGCGCACCCTTGCCGCGCGCCGAGGAGGGACACCTTGGCCGCGGGACCCCGGCCCGACCCCGTCGAGGCCGTGACATCATGTCGCGGTGGCTGTTCTCTACCGCGCTGTGAAGACGGCCGACATCGCGCGGATGGTGGGATCACGCTCCGCCCAGCGCGGCGCGGCCTACCAGCGGGAGGGGCGGGTTCTCGAGGTGCACTGGGACGGCCGCGAGCTCGTGCTGGAGGGCCGCGTGCGCGGCCAGGGTCGCAACGTCTACCGCTGCTCCGTCTACTTCGACCGCATGGGGACAGCGCTCCACCTCGCCGGCGCAGACTGCTCGTGCCCCGTCGGCACGGACTGCAAGCACGCCGCCGCCGTGCTGCTCGAGGCGGGCGAGCTCGCCGCGGGGGGCGCGCTCCCGGGTGCGGCGTCGCCACGGGCCGGGCGGGCCGCCGTCGTGCCGGCGTGGCGACAGACCCTCGACCGGCTCCCCCTCGCCTCCGCCACGCCCACCCCGGCCCGGCCCGGGACTACACCCGTAGGGCTGCAGGTGCGGGTCGACGGCATCGGACGCAGCGCCTCCGGGCCGTGCTCGTTGTCGGTGCGTCCGGTCGAGCAGGGGGCCAAGGGCGGGTGGTCGTCCACGTACCGGATGTCGTGGTCGGCCCTCGGATACGGCGGGGAGCGGTGGGAGCCGCAGGCGCACGAGTGGCTGCGCGAGCTCGCGGGGATGCGCGGCGCGGGGTCGCACCGGTACACGGTGAGCGACTGGGAGGACCTCGGTGCGTTCACGCCCCGGCTGCTGTGGCCGCACCTCGCGCGGGCCGTCGAGCTGGGCGTGCCGCTCGTCGGCACGGCGAAGAAGACCGACGTCGAGGTCGCCGCGGAGGCGCGCGTGGTGCTCGACGTCGGCGACTCGGGTTCGGGCCTGCGCCTCGCCCCGGTCCTGGAGATCGACAGCGCGCCCGTCACGAGTGCCGTCGCCTACGGCCCCGCCGGCGACGAGGGCTGGTTCGCGCTCGAGGCCGACGGCGCCCGGCAGGTGCTGCGCCTCGGCCGCGGCCCCGGCGTCGTCACCGATCTCGCGACCGGGCTGCTCGACGCCGGCGCGCTCACCGTGCCCGCCGCGGACACAGCGCAGTTCTGGTCCGAGTACTACCCTCGCCTGTCCCGCCACGTCACCGTCGCGAGCACGGACCGCACCGTGACGCTGCCCGAGCCCGTGGTGCCCGACCTCGTCGTCCGGGCGTCGTTCGACTCCCCCACGGCCGCGCGTCTCGAATGGTGGTGGGACTACCCGTCGTCGGGCAGCCCGGTGCGCCGCCCGGTCGAGGCGACGGCCCTGGACGCCGACTCGCGGGAGGTCGAGTCCGAAGCACGCGTCCGCGCCGCCGTCGAGCGCGCGATCTGCGCGCTCCCGGCCCTCTCGACGCTGCGTCCGCAGGACCAGCAGGTGCTCACGGGCCTCGACGCGCTCGACGCGGCCGAGGTGCTCCTGCCCGCGCTCGAGGACGTCGAGCACGTGCGCGTCGAGCGGGGCGACGTCCCCGACTACACCGAGCTGCACGACCCGCCGAGCGTCCGGGTCAGCGCCGCCGAGACGGACCAGGTCGACTGGTTCGACCTGGGCGTGACGGTCGACGTCGACGGTCGGCCCGTCCCGCTCCCCGCCCTGCTGCGCGCCCTCACCGCGGGTGACGACCGCCTGGTGCTCGACGACGGGTCCTGGTTGCGCCTCGCGCACCCGGCCCTCGACCGCCTCCGTGAGCTCCTCGACGAAGCCGCGCGGCTCTCGGACCAGATCGGGAGCACGCGTATCAGCCGCCACCAGGCGAGTCTGTGGGGCGAGCTCGAGGAGCTGGCCGACGTCGTCGAGCAGTCCGAGCGCTGGCGCGCCTCGGTCGGTGGCCTCCTCGCCCTGACCACCGGCGAGGGTGCGGCGCACCCGGAACCGCTCGCTGCGCCGTCGGGCCTGAAGGCCGAGCTGCGCCCCTACCAGCGCACGGGCTTCGAGTGGCTGGCGTTCTGCTACGACCACGGGCTGGGCGGCATCCTGGCCGACGACATGGGGCTCGGCAAGACCCTGCAGACGCTGGCTCTGATCGTGCACACGCGCGAGCGGACGGCGTCCGCACCGTTCCTCGTGGTCGCGCCCGCGTCCGTGGTGGGCAACTGGGCGGCCGAGACGGCGCGGTTCGCGCCCGGGCTCCGCGTCGCGGTGCGCGACACGACCGCCGCCCGCGCCCCGGTGCCGCTCGCCGACGACGCCGCGGACGCGGACGTCGTCGTGACGTCGTACGCGATCTTCCGCCTCGACTTCGAGCTCTTCGACGCGCTCGAGTGGTCGGGCCTCGTCCTCGACGAGGCCCAGTTCGTCAAGAACCACGCGACGCGGGGCAACGCGTGCGCCCGCGCGCTGCGCGCCCCGTTCAAGCTTGCGATCACGGGCACGCCGATGGAGAACACCGTCGTCGAGCTGTGGTCCCTGCTCGCCGTCGTCGCGCCGGGCCTGTACCCGTCGCTGCAGCGGTTCCGCGAGGACTACGCGAAGCCGCTCGAGGTCGCGTCGCGACCGAACGCCGACGCCGACACGCGCAGCCTCGCCCAGCAGCAGGTCGAGCGGTTGCGGCGACGCGTGCGACCCCTGCTGCTGCGCCGCACCAAGGAGCAGGTCGCGCCCGAGCTTCCCGAGCGGCAGGAACAGGTGCTGTCGGTCGAGCTCGCGCCCAAGCACCGCCGCGCCTACGACACCCGCCTGCAGCGCGAACGGACCCGAGTGCTCGGGCTGCTCGACGACTTCGACGGCAACCGCATCGAGATCTTCCGGTCTCTCACGACGCTGCGCCGGCTCGCGCTCGACGCGACCCTCGTGGACGCCGAGGCGTACGCGGGCCTTCCGTCGAGCAAGCTCGACGTGCTGTTCGAGCAGCTCACCGAGGTCGTCGCCGAAGGTCACCGCGCCCTCGTCTTCTCCCAGTTCACGAGCTACCTCGCACTCGTCGCCGACCGGTGCCGGGCGCTCGGCATCGAGTTCGCCTACCTCGACGGGTCGACGCGGCGTCGCGCGGACGTCGTGCGCGGGTTCAAGGAGGGCACCGCGCCGGTCTTCCTGGTCAGTCTCAAGGCCGGCGGGTTCGGGCTGAACCTCACCGAGGCGGACTACGTGTACCTGCTCGACCCCTGGTGGAACCCTGCGACCGAGGCGCAGGCCGTCGACCGCACCCACCGGATCGGCCAGACCCGCAACGTCATGGTGTTCCGGCTCGTGGCCACCCGGACCATCGAGGAAAAGGTCATGGCGCTCAAGGAGCGCAAGGCCCGACTCGTCGGGGCCGTGCTGGGCGACGGCGAGGACGTGTTCTCCCAGAACCTCACCGCCGACGACGTCCGCGGGCTCTTCGACGCCGACACCTGATCGGGACGGGTGAGGGCGCCAACTGCCGCTCACGATCGTGCCCGGCGGCAGCGCAGCGACCGCTGTCCACAGGACGGGACGAGAGGTTCCGTCCACCACGAGATTTCGCTAGGTTCTGGGGCAGTCCGCGCGACGCCGCCGTCAGGCTGGGTCGCCGTCGTCGACCTGCAGGGGGTCTCGTGTCTCAGCGTGTCCGTGTCTCGTCCCGCGCCCGACGGCGCGTGCTCGCTCTGGGCGCCGCCGTCGCCGTGGGGATGGTGGTCGCCGGGTGCACCGGCGACGAGCCGGACCCGGCGCCGTCGGTCGAGGAGAGCGTCGAGCCGTCGCCGACTGAGACACCTGAGCCGAGCCCCACCGAGACCGGGCCGATCAAGCCCGAACGTCCGGCGGCGATGGACCGCGACGACGTTGAGGGTGCCGCCGCCGCGGCGGAGTACTTCCTGGAGCTCTACCCCTTTGTCATGGCCACGGGCGACACATCCGAATGGGAGACCATGTCGCACGCCGAGTGCGGCACTTGCTCGAGCCTGATGGATCAGGCCCAGACAATCGCTCAGCGAGGCGATGTCCCAAGCGGTGGCGAGGTGACGGCCACTGTCGATGACCCGGGGAAGTACGTACGGGACGAGGGCACCGGAATCCAGCCACTTGATCTGGAATTTCGTCAAGAGGCGAGCGTCATCGTCGACGCCGAGGGGACCGAAGTGTTCTCTTCAAAGGCCAGCACTTCTAGCAAACGCGTTGAGATGGGAACGCGAGACGGCGCATGGATCGTCGTGACGATCGGAGAAGCGCCGTGAGGATTGCGTCCTTCCTCAACGCTTCGCGGGCACCGCTGCCACTTCGATCGGTATCCCTCGCGATCACCGCCACGGCACTCTCGCTCGTCGCGGAGACGACGCCGCCGCCCGACTACGCGGACGTGAACACATGGGCGCAGGACAACCAGTTCGTCACTGAGGCCGAGACCGCAACGCGTGGCGGCAGGACGTACGAGACGGGTGACGACGGGGGTCCCGCGACCGAGAAGTACTTCCGGGCCGAGCAGACGACCTGCGCGGTGTTCCACGGCCTCGACGACCCGACGTCCGACCTTTCCGGACGCTGCGCCGAGTGGGAGCGGCTCCAAGCCGAGAACCTCGAGTGCGACGCCAACTCCTACTACCTCGGCGCGCTCTACCGCCAGACCCGCGAGATCGGCGCCGACGGCACCCCCGGCGACTGGTCCGCCGCCGGTGACCCCGTCGCCGACCAGTCGTGCGTCACCCCCGCCGACCTCGCCGGAGAGGCCGAACGCGCGCTCGCCACGTTGACCCTCACCCCGTCACCCATCGTCGTGCAGCCCCCGAACGGGTGGACGCTGGTCAACGTCCCGACCATCACGTACACCGAGCCCGGCGAGCAGATCCTGGACACGACGTTGCTCGGCATCCCGGTCCAGATCCGCGCCGTTCCCGACACCTACACGTGGGACTACGGCGACGGCACGGACCCGCTCGTCACCACCGACCCCGGCGCGGCCTACCCGCACGAGACCGTCGCCCACACCTACGACCAGCCCGCCGACGTCGTGCACATCACGCTCACCACGACCTGGACCGGGCAGTTCCGCATCACCGGCACCCCGACCTGGACCGACGTCACCGGCACCGCCACCACCACGACCACCGCCGACCCGCTCCAGGTCTACGAAGCCCGCTCCCGCCTCGTCACCGACGACCTTGACAGCTGAGCACAGCGGCGAGACACCGACATCAGGGCGCAGGCGACCGGCGTGCCTCATTGAGCGGAGTGCGGGGCGCGGTGTGCCACGCCCCACCCGATTAGGGCTAACCCTTCGCGGCGGCGTGCCGTCGGCGGCGGATCGCCACCAGGTCCACGCCCGCGAGCGTGAGCATGGTGGCGAGGACGATGACTGCGAGCGGCACGTATCCGCCGGTGCTGGCAAGACCGGCGGTTCCTGGAGCCGCGTCGCGGTCCTCTGCGACGGTGACGTCTGCCCATCCGATCAGTGAGCCGTCGGAGGCGAAGACCGCCATCCTGTGTGCACCGGGCGGGGTGTCGGCCGGGATCTGGACCGTGATCTCGCCGGTGGCGCTGCTCTGCGTCCAGTCGTCACCCAGCAGCGTCGGTGTGGAGAACAGCCAGGCGGCCACCCACGCGTGCGCGTGCTTCTCCGGCAGGTTCACCAGTAGGAAGTCCCCGGGCGCGATCATCGAGGATTCGAGCTCGATCCCCCCTTCCGGCGCGCCGTCGAGGTCAGCTGCCGTGCGGCCGGCCGGAGCACCGTCCGGCTTGCCGGGGCGTGGGTCCTCGATCGCGACATCGACGGTCACGGTGGCCGCGACGGACTCGGCGATGACCGCGTGGTCGTGGTCGTAGAGCCGGGCGATGATGCTCGCACCGTCGTCCGCTGCCTCGACCGTCCTGGTCAGCGACGCCGTCAGCTCGCCCGGGATCTCGGTGTACTCGTCGGAACCGGCCGGCTTGATGAACCAGTGCCAGCGGTCCTCACCCGTGTCCGGGTCCTGCTTCGCGGTCAGCGACAACGTGTCACCGAGGTGGTCGTGTCGTCGTCGATCCCTGAGTGTTCATAGAGACTCCTTTCGAGACGGTGTTAACGATAGTAGTGATCATTAGCGGACGATCCAGAGGTCTCGTCCATGCCGGCGCAGTCGCCGGGGGTACGTCGTCGTGCGGGTGGAGCCCTGCGGCTCAAATCCGCGGCAGCAGGCGCCGCGCCGGTCGAGCGTTGTTGAGAACGAGTATCGGTATGTATAGTCCGGCGAGGTTGCGTCGTGCCAGAGCGAGCGGCCCGTCACCGCCGCCCTCCTCGGCGGCCTAGAGAGGAACACCTCGTGTCACCCACCACCCGCAGCAGACCTTTCATGGCCGTCCTGGGCGTGCTCGCCCTGGTGGCGTCGTTCGTGGTCCCCGTCCTCGGCGGCACTCTGGCGACAGCGTCCGCCGCGCCGGCCGACCGCGAGCACGTGCTCACGCACGGCCACGTCGACGGTTTCGAGACGACGTACGACCCGGCGACCCGCAAGGTCGTCCTGAGCATCAAGGACGACACCCGGATCTACGAGCCCGGCTCCGTCTACCGGGCGCCCGAGACCACGACCATCGCCTACGAGGACGCGCGCCTCGTCCAGACGCTCCCGCCGGCGAGCGGTGCCTGGGCCTTCCTCGGCGTCCACGGCGGCACCGACGCGTGGATCGCGAGCCAGACCGGCAGCGACCAGACCTACGCCCCCTGGGTCGGCTGGAGCACCGAGCGGCTGCTGGGCAGCCTGACCGGCACGGGCATCACGCCTGCACCCGGGCAGCCGGTCTCGCTCGACGTTCGCATCGAGGGCCCCGGAGACGTGCTCGCGTTCCAGAACGGGTCGTTCGGCGAGCCGATCAACCGGTACGTCGACACGACGACGTCGGCCGGCGGGACCATCCCGGTGACCGCGAACGCGCACGTCCACACCAACTGGATCTACACCGCCGAGGGCGACTACACGTTCGTCGTCACGCCGTCCCTCACGACCACCGAGCACGGCACGATCACCGGTGACCCTGCGACGTACCACGTCCGCATCGGCGAGCAGGCGCCCGAGCCCGTGACGACCTCGCTGTCCGTCGCGACCGACGCCGCCGAGCACGTCGAGGGCTCGACGGCGACGTTCACGGCAACCCAGGAGCCCGTGACCGAGCTGTCGACGTACCGCTGGGAGGTCGCGGCCGCGGGCAGCGACGAGTACGCGCCGGTCGACGGCGTCACGGGCGCCACGTACGAGCGCCGGATGGCGCTGACCGACGACGGCGCCCGCGTGCGTGCCGTGCTGCTCGACGGCGATCGCGCCGCGGGCACGTCCGAGCCGGTGGCGCTCGCCGTCGCCGCCGCTCCGTCGACGCACACCGTGACGCTCGCCCCGCTCGAGGACGTGTACGCGCTCGACAGCACGATCTACCTCGAGGCCACGCTCGAGCCCGCGGTCGAGGGAGCGACGTTCCGCTGGGAGAGCCGCGACGCCGGCGCGACCACGTTCACCCCGGTCCTCCCGACGGTGTTCACCGAGGCGTCGCTGGCGCTGCGGGCGAACGACGAGGTCGAGGGCGACTCGTGGCGCGTGGTCGCGCTCGACCTGTCCGGTGCCGAGCTCGCCACGTCCGAGCCGGTCGTCGTCCCCGAGGTCCGGGAGATGCCGTGGGAGGCACCCGTCCGCGACGAGACGCCCGTCGTGCTCAGCGAGGGCCACATCGACCTGTTCAACCTCTACCTCGACGCCGGTCGTCTCACGCTCGCCGTCGTCGACGACTCCCGTCAGCACTCGAACCGGTCCGTCGACCGCACGCCCGGCGCCGTGACCGTCTCCGTCGACCCCGTGCTGAGCGCCCTGGCAGTGCCCGTGGAGGGCTACGACTTCCTCGGGACGGCGGGCGAGCAGGTCTACGTGCTGCCGTCGTCGCAGACGGACGGCCTGCCCTGGCCGGGCTGGACCACCGAGCGCCTGGAGAAGAGCCTGCCCGAGGGCGTGACGGCGTCCGACCTGCGCTACGAGATCGAGGCCGAGGGCCCGGGCAGCGTCTCCGCGTGGGCCGGCGGCCTCGGCGGGTCGCCGCAGGTCCACTTCGACAGCGGCGACGACGAGCCGGACGTGGTGCCGGTCCGCGTCGGTGCCCACGTCCACACGAGCTGGGGTTTCACCGAGCAGGGCACCTACACACTGCATGTCACGGCGAAGGGCTCGCTCTCCGACGGCACCCCGCTGGTCAGCGACACGGAGACCTACACCTTCCAGGTCGGCGAGGAGCAGCCCGGGCCGGTTCCCTCGCCGGGCGCGTCGGAGCCGAACCGCGAGTTCGTGCTCTCCCGCGGCCACGTCGACGGGTTCGAGGTGACGTACGACGACGCGTCGGGCGCTCCGGTGCTGTCCGTCAAGGACGACACCCGGATCTACGGCCCGGGCTCGGCGTATCGCTCCCCGGCCGACGTGACGATCGCGTACCAGGACGAGCGCGGCCTGCAGCGGCTGCCCGCCGCCGAGGGCGCGTGGTCGTTCCTCGGCGAGCACGGCGGCCAGGAGGCGTGGGTCGGCTCGCAGACGGGTGCCGAGCAGGAGTTCCTGCCCTGGGTGGGCTGGAGCACCGAGCGTCTGCTCCCGTCGCTCGAGGGCTCCGGGATCAGCCTGGCCGCCGGCTCGCCGGTGGAGCTCGACGTGTCGGTCGAGGGGCCGGGTGACGTCTTCACCTTCCAGAACGACTCGTTCGGCAACCCGGTCAACCGGCACGTGGACACCACGGCGTCGTCCGGCGGCACCATCCCGGTCACGGCCGACGCCCACGTCCACACGAACTGGGTCTTCACGGCCGCGGGCGACTACCACCTCACCGTGACGCCGAGCCTGAGGACGGTCGACGGCGGGAGGATCGTCGGCGCGGCCGCGGACTACCACGTCCGTGTCGGGGCGTACGCACCGTCGTGGACGCCGCTCCCGGACGAGGAGCTGACCGACGCGAACCGCGGCGGGCTGACGCTCGACAAGGCGTCGTACGCGCCCGGTGACCCGGCCGTCGCGTCCGCTCCCGCACTCGTGGACGGGCAGGAGGTCGTGGCGTACGCGTACTCCGAGCCCACGAGCGCGGGCACGGCGACGGCGCGGGCCGGCGCGGTGCGCGTCACGGTCCCGACGTCCCTCGACGTCGGGCCGCACAAGCTCGCCGTGTACGACGCGACGTCGGGCGACCTCGTCGGCTGGGCGCCGTTCGCCGCGACCGCGGCCGTCGTCCCGGGTCCGGGTGCCGGTCCCGGGGGCGGTGCGGACGACGACGGACCGGGCGGCACGGGCGGCGGTGGTGGCCAGGGCCCGAACGGCGCCGGGACGTCGGCGCCCGAGCCGTGCCTCCCCTCGCCCGTCACGAACGCGGTGAAGACCCCGGCGCTCGCCGGGGTGACCGACGGTCACTTCGACTTCGGCTCCCGCGTCGAGGACGGCGACCTCGTCGCCACGGTGAAGGACGACCGCGAGCAGCCCCCGACATGGGTCGCGCCGGGTGCCGTGACGTTCCGCCTCGGCGACGCGGCGAAGGACGAGGTGCCCGCCGGTGGCGAGTTCGCGTTCCTCGGCGAGCCGGGTTCCCCGATCTGGTCGATCGGTCAGGTCCAGGAGGCCGGCGTGCCGTGGCTCGGGTGGAACACCCAGCACCCGACCCTGGTCGAGGCGGCGGCGGGGCCGGTCACCTACACCCTCGACTCGGTCGACGGTCCGGGAGAGCTCGGCGTGTACGCCACCGGGAACTTCGGGGGCGTGGGCACCAGGTACTTCGGGACGCTGGACGGCTTCCCGAAGAGCACCGCGGTGCCGCTCAACCAGCACGTCCACGGCAACTGGGCGTTCACCGAGCAGGGCGTGTACAAGGTGACCTTCACGCTGTCCGTGCCCCTGACGAGCGGCGGGACGGTCTCGGACACGACGACCCTCACCTTCTCCGTGGGGGACAGCTCCGGCATGGCGACGAAGACGACGTACGTCGGGAAGACGGCGTCGGGCGAGAGCTGCGAGCTGAGCGCCGACCAGAAGGCCGCCCTGGCCGCCACGGGGGCCGACCCGGCCTCCGCGCTGGCCCTCGGCGTGCTGCTGCTCGGCACGGGCGGCGTGCTCGTCGGCGTCGCTCGCCGGCGCGGCGCGACACCGTCTCTCGACCGACCGACGCCGACCGCACGGAGAGCAGGAGCATGAACCTCGCCGACCGCGCGCGTCGTGCGCGTCACGGCACGACGCCGGGCCCACGTGCCGCCGGCGCGCTCGCGAGCGTCGTCGCCGGCGTGCTGGTGGTCACCGCCGGGTGCGCTCCGGCGCCGGATGCTGCGGACCCCGCCGACGGGTTGAGCGTCGTCGCGACCACCGGGGTCCTCGCCGACCTCGCCCGCAACGTCGGCGGTGACCGCGCCACCGTCACCTCGCTCGTCCCCGAGGGCGGCGACCCGCACTCCTACGAGCCGTCGCTGCGCGACGTGCGCGACGTCGTCTACGCGGACGTCGCCTTCAGCAACTACATGCTGCTGGAGGAGCACAACATCATCAAGATGCTCGACGCGAACCTGCCGGAGGGTGTTCCGAACGTCTCGCTCGCCGAGTCGGCCGTGAAGTACGCGGCCGAGGTCATCCCGCTCGTCGAGAACGTCAACCTCGACACGATCTGGCTCGGGCTCGCCGTGAGCGGCACGGGGACGGAGCACGGCGCGACGCGCTCGTCCGACGTGCGCCTCCGTGCCACGGGCCTGGACGGGCCCGGGCAGCTCACCGGCTACCTCACGGAGACGTTCGGGAACCCCCGGGTGTACTTCGACTCGGCCGACGGGTTCGACAGGTCGACCGGCGACGGCGGGGGTGACGCGGTGACCCTGCCCACGGACGCCCACACCCACATGAGCTGGACCTTCTCCGAGCCGGGCGTGTACCGCCTCGACCTGGAGGCCGAGCTGCTGCCGACGCCGGAGGCGGACCCCGTGCCGTCCGGCGCGTCGACGGTGACCTTCGCGGTCGGCGTCGACCCCTACTCGGTGCCGGGCATGGAGGGCGCCGAGGTGCTCGACGGCGGGCACGCCGACCTGGCGGTGCAGCTCGACACAGGGGAGATCGTCATCTCCTCCGACTCCGCCGAGGACGTGGGCGGCCACCACCACGTGCACGACCTGCACGACACCGTGATCGCGGTCCCGAACAAGGCGCTGGCGCCCGTCCCGGTAGGCCCGGACTTCCGCTTCCTCGGCCGGGCCGGGGAGCAGGTCTACCAGCTGCCCCAGGCGGTCCTCGGCAAGCACGTGCACGGCGAGATCGACCCGCACCTGTGGCAGGACGTGCGCAACGCGCAGGCGTACGTGGAGATCATGCGGGACACGCTCGTCGAGGTGGACCCGGCGGGCGCGGAGGAGTATCGCGCCAACGCGGAGGCCTACCTGCGGACGCTCGACGAGACCGACGCGTACGTCGAGCACACCCTCGCGGCCATCCCTCGCTCGCACCGGTACCTCATCACGACGCACGACGCGTTCGCCTACCTCGGCAAGGCCTACGACGTCGAGATCGCCGGCTTCGTCACCCCCAACCCCGCGACCGAGCCGAGCGTCGCCGAGCGCGCGAAGCTCACGCAGACGGTCCGGACGCTGCAGGTTCCCGCCGTGTTCCTCGAGCCGAACCTCGCCGCGCGGTCATCCGTGCTCACCGAGGTCGCGACGGAGAACGGCGTCCAGGTGTGCCCCATCTACTCCGACGCGTTCGACCACGACGTCACGACCTACGTCGACATGATGCGCGCGAACGCCGACTCCCTGCGCCGCTGCCTCACGTGAGCGCGCCCCACCCGACACGAAGGACGATCATGACTCCCCGCCCGATCCTCATCGCGGTCGCGCTCTCCGGCGCGCTCCTGGCCGGAACGCTCGTGGCCACCTCGGCCGCCGCCGTCCCGCCCCTGCCGGCCGACACGCAGGACGACCCGGGCCTGCAGCAGCGCGTCGGTGCCGACGAGGCGAGCGTCGGGGGGCGCGAGGTCGTGACGCAGGGGCACGTGGACATCGGTCCGCGGTTCGTCGACGGCACCTGGACGCTCCAGGCGCGCGACGACCGGACGATCCCCGCCGTGTGGCGCGCGCCCGAGGAGACCGTCATGCACGTCCTCGACGAGTCGGTCCTCCCAGCACCGGACAGCCCCGACTTCGCGTTCCTCGGCGTGGATCCGGGTGCGCCGCTCTACGTCGTGCCTCAGGTGCAGAACCAGGACGTCGTCTGGATCGGCTGGAACACCCAGGACCCGGAGGTGACGCAGCGCATCGACCGCGGCGCGACCCTGCGCCTCGACGGCGTCGAAGGGCCGGGAGCCTTCCACCTCTTCCTGCAGGAGGGTGTCACCGGCCCGCCGAACGTGCTCTGGAGCTCGGACGTGGACGGACCCCAGGACCTGTGGATGGAGGTCAACACCCACGTCCACGCGAACTGGGTGTTCACCGAGCCCGGCGTGTACACCATCGACGTGACCGTGCTCGCCGACCTGACCGACGGGACGACGGTCGAGGACCCGGGCGTGCTCCGGTTCGCCGTGGGGACCGCGACCGACCCGCAGACGGTCTTCGCCGCCGCGGACCAGGCAGAGCAGGAGGCGTCGGAACCTGCCGACGGCCCGACGGGCGCCGAGCCCTCCGGACCCGCGACGCCCGACGACGCGTCGACGGACGTGGCGGAGGCGACCGACGACGGGGAGACCGGTACGCCGACCTCGACGGTCGCTCTCTGGGTCGGCCTCGCGGTCGTCGCCCTGCTCGCCGGGGTCGTCGTCACGGTCGTGCGCGGCCGGCGCGCGCGGGCGGTCGCTGAGCGGGAGGCGGACTCCGCCCCCCGTGGGGACGCGTCGTGAGCGCGTCCACGAGCACGAGCGCCGCGGTGAGCCGGCCGGCGGAGCCGGTCCCGGCGTCCCAGGGCGTGGCGCCGATGCTGAGCGTGCGCGGCGTGGCCGTCGAGCTCGGCGGCCGGCTGGTGCTCCACGACGCCGACCTCGACGTCCACGCCGGCGAGCTCGTCGGTCTCATCGGGCCCAACGGCGCGGGCAAGACGACCCTGCTCCGTGCCGTGCTCGGCCTCGTGCGACGTCGGTCCGGCGAGATCTTCGTGGATGGTGCGGGCGGCCGGCGCGCGTCCGCGGCGATCGGCTACGTGCCGCAGCGCCACGAGTTCGCGTGGGACTTCCCGATCTCGGTCGAGGACGCCGTGATGTCGGGGCGGGCGCGTCGCATCGGGTGGCTGCGCCGCCCGGGCGTGCCCGACTACCGCGCCGTGCGCGAGGCGCTCGACCGCGTCCGCATGACCCACCTGCGCTCGCGCCCCGTCGGCGAGCTGTCCGGCGGGCAGCGCCAGCGCGTCCTCGTCGCGCGTGCTCTCGCACTCGGGCCGCGCGCGCTGCTCCTCGACGAGCCGTTCACCGGCCTCGACGTGCCGACCCAGGAGCTGCTCACCGACCTCTTCGCCGAGCTCGCGCACGACGACGGCAAGGCCGTCCTCATGACGACCCACGACCTCGTCGCCGCCATGCACGCGTGCACCCGCATCTGCCTGCTGAACCGCACCGTCGTCGCGACGGGCACACCGGCAGAGCTCGACGACCCTGACCTGTGGATGCGCGCGTTCGGCATCTCCCCGTCCTCGCCGCTGCTCGCGGCCCTCGGGCTCACCACCGCCACCGACCCGAAGGGGGACGCGTGATCTCGATCGGCGACTTCGTCCAGGACCTGCTCAACCCCGACCTCGCGTTCCTGCCCAAGGCGCTCCTCGTGGCGGTGATGTCGAGCGTCGTGTGCGGGGTGATCGGCTGCCACGTCGTCCTGCGCGGGATGGCCTTCATCGGGGACGCCGTCGCGCACGCCGTCTTCCCGGGCCTCGCGGTGGCGTTCGTGCTCCAGGGGTCGCTCGTCGTCGGAGGCGCGGTGGCCGGGATCGTGACGGCGGTCCTCGTGGCGGTCTTCTCGCAGAACCGCCGCCTCAAGGAGGACTCGATCATCGGCGTGTTCTTCGTCGCGGCGTTCGCGCTCGGCATCGTCGTCATCTCGACCGCGCCGGGGTACGCCGGCTCGCTGCAGCAGTTCCTGTTCGGCTCGATCACCGGGATCCCCGACGAGGACGTGGTCGTCGTCGCGGTCGCCGGCACGGTCCTCCTGCTGCTCGCGTTCCTGTTCCACAAGGAGTTCGTCGCGGTCAGCCTCGACCGGGAGATGGCCCGGTCGGCCGGGCTTCCCGTGTTCCGGCTCGACCTCCTGCTCTACGTGCTCGTGACGATCGCGATCGTCATCTCGGTACAGACGATCGGCAACATCCTCGTCCTGGCCCTGCTCATCACGCCCGCCGCGGCAGCACGCCTCCTCACCGACCGTCTCGGCGTCATGATGCTCCTCGCCCCCGTCATCGGCGGCTCGTCGGCGCTCGTCGGCCTCTACCTGTCCTGGAGCCTCGACCTCCCGGCCGGCGGCACCATCGTGCTCGTCGCCACGGCTGTGTTCCTGCTCGCCTGGTTCCTCGCCCCGCGCCACGGCCTGCTCGCCAGACGCCGCATGCATGCACCCGCCCGCACGCCTGAGGAGGTCGAGCCGAACGGCATCCTGGGGGTGCCTCGTGGGGGTGCACGGGAGGCAGAAGGAGCAGTGCGTTAGCGACTACCTCGACACTCCTGGCTGAGTGGCGCGCTCGGCACTGCGCGAGCAGGGGTTCACCACTCCCGACGAGAGTCGTAGACGCCGTGCCACATGGCAAGCAGCCTTGCCCGATGGAGCTCGAGATCCGGCCAGTTCGAACACCGCATGGGCCGCGGAGGCTGGTGAGGGAGCGCCCACCGTCGCCCGACCGCCCGAGGGTCGGACCACGGTTCTACGTCGGCAGACCAGAGTTCTCTTTCGTCATCACCGAGGCACGGCTTCGCCGGGGCACTACGTCGTGAGCGCCGGGGTGAAGGCGGCGCGGACGCCGTCGAGGTCGGCCGCGACGAGCTCGGCGAGCTGGACGGCGTTGAGCGCGGCGCCCTTGCGGAGGTTGTCGTTCGAGACGAAGAGCACGAGCCCCCGGCCGCCCGGGACGGACTGGTCGGTGCGGATGCGGCCGACGAACGACGGGTCCTGGCCGGCGGCCTCGAGCGGGTTCGGCACGTCCGAGAGCGCGACGCCGGGCGCGGACGCGAGGATCTCGCGCGCGCGGTCGGGCGTGATCGCCGAGGCGAACTCCGCGTGGATCGACAGCGAGTGGCCGGTGAAGACGGGGACGCGCACGCACGTGCCCGCGACGGCGAGCTCGGGCAGGCCGAGGATCTTGCGCGACTCGTTGCGCAGCTTCTTCTCCTCGTCGGTCTCCTCGAGCCCGTCGTCGACGATCGACCCGGCGAGCGGGACGACGTTGAACGCGACGTTGCGCGGGAAGACCGACGCCGCCGGGAAGGCGACCGCTCCGCCGTCGTGCACGAGCCCGACGAGCCCCGCACCCCCGTCCTCGGCAGCGGCCTCCTCCGCCGCCGCGCCCGCGACGGCCTGGGCGCGCAGCTCCTCGGCCCCGGCGAGCCCGGCGCCGGACACGGCCTGGTACGTCGAGACGATGAGCCGCTCGAGCCCGGCCTCCTGGGCCAGCGGCGCCAGCACGGGCATCGCGGCCATGGTCGTGCAGTTCGGGTTGGCGATGATGCCCTTGCGGGCCTCGCGCAGCGCGCCGGGGTTGACCTCCGACACGACGAGCGGCACGTCGGGGTCCATGCGCCACGCGGACGAGTTGTCGATGACGACGGCGCCCGCGGCGGCGAAGCGCTCGGCCTGCGCCTTCGAGGTGGCCCCGCCGGCGGAGAACAGCGCGACGTCGATCCCGCGCAGGTCGTCCGTGGACGTCGCGGCGACGTCCTCCACGACGACGTCGGTCCCGCGCCACGGGAGCGTCGACCCGGCGGACCGGGCGGACGCGAAGTAGCGGATGCTCGCGACGGGGAGGTCGCGCTCGTCGAGCAGGCGGCGCATGACGGCGCCGACCTGGCCGGTCGCGCCGACGACGGCGACGTTCAGACCCGTCGCGGCGGGAGCGTTCTGGGTGCTCATGTCCTGGGTTCCTCTCGTCCGTCGGGTCAGCGGCCGGTGCCGGCGTAGACGACGGCCTCGCCGTCGGCGGTGTCGAGCTCGAACGCGGTGTGCACGGCACGGACGGCGTCGTCGAGCGAGTCCTCGCGCGTGACGACCGAGATGCGGATCTCCGACGTGGAGATCATCTCGATGTTGATGCCCGCGTCACGCAGGGCGCCGAACAGCTTCGCCGAGACGCCGGGGTGCGACCTCATGCCCGCGCCGACGAGGGAGAGCTTGCCGATCTGGTCGTCGAACTGGAGCGAGCCGAACCCGATCTCGCCCTGCAGCGCCGAGAGCGCCGACATGGCCGCGGGCCCGTCACCCTCGGGCAGCGAGAACGAGATGTCCGTCCGGCCCGTCCGGGCGACCGAGACGTTCTGCACGATCATGTCGATGTTCACGCCCGAGCCCGCGACGACCTCGAAGATGCGCGCGGCCGTGCCCGGGACGTCGGGCACGCCGACGACGGTGATCTTGGCCTCGCTGCGGTCGTGCGCGACGCCGGAGATGATCGGGGCTTCCATGACGGTCTCCTCGGGGAGGTCTGCGGAGCTGCTGCCGGGGGTGGGTCCGGGGTGCTCCCCGGGGCGTGCGGGCGAGTACGCGTCCGCGCTGACGAACGTGCCCTCCTTGCCCGAGAAAGACGAGCGCACGTGGATGGGCACGCCGTACCGGCGGCCGTACTCGACGCAGCGCAGCGCGAGGACCTTCGCGCCGCTCGCCGCCATCTCGAGCATCTCCTCGTACGTGATGCGGTCGATCTTGCGCGCGCTCGGCACGATCCGCGGGTCGGCGGTGAACACGCCGTCGACGTCGGTGTAGATCTCGCACACGTCGGCGTCGAGGCCGGCGGCGAGCGCGACGGCGGTCGTGTCCGACCCGCCGCGGCCGAGCGTCGTGACGTCGTTGGTCGACTCGGTGACGCCCTGGAAGCCGGCGACGATCGCGACCTGGCCGCGCTCGATGGTCTCGCGGATGCGGTGCGGGACGACGTCGACGATGCGCGCCTTGCCGTGCACGGCGTCGGTGATGACGCCTGCCTGCTGGCCGGTGAACGACTTCGCCTTGACGCCCAGGCTGTTGATCGCCATCGCGAGCAACGACATCGAGATGCGCTCGCCGGCGGTGAGGAGGATGTCCATCTCGCGCTGCGGCGGGAGGGGGGTGACCTGCTGCGCGAGGTCGATGAGCTCGTCCGTCGTGTCGCCCATCGCCGAGACCACGACGACCACGTCGTTCCCGGCCCGCTTCGCCCCGGCGATGCGCTTGGCCACCCGCTTGATGCTCTCGGCGTCCGATACCGACGAACCGCCGTACTTCTGCACGACAAGTGCCACGTGCTGCTCCATCTGTCGCCGGCCTCCGTCTGTCTCAACGGCCCGCCGGGTGCTTGTGGGTCGATCGATGATACGCACGCGCCCGGCCGTCCGGCCAAGCCCGTCCCGTCATGCGGTCGGCTGTGCCGCCATCACCGTGTCGACGAGCGGGGACGGCTGCGGGGCGAGGACGGCCGCGACGATCGCGTCGATCGCGAAGGCGCTCGCCTCGCCGAGGTCGACCTGGGCAGGGTCGAGCAGCCACTGGATCTGCAGCCCGTCCATGACGGCGAGGATCGCCGCGGACGCGTGGCGCACGGTGGCGGGGACCTCGACGCCGCGTTCCGCGCACAGCCCCTCGAACGCGTCGAGGGCCTCGCTCCGCAGGGTCCGGTAGCGCCCCTGGAAGAACTCACGCGCCGGGTGGTCGTCGGTGACGGACTCGGCGGACAGCACGGCGTACGTCTGCACGATGCCGGCGCGCTGGGCGTTGAGGAACGCGGTGCGGACGAGGTGGCGGAACATGTCGATGCCGCCGGGGATGTGCTGCCCGTCGAGCCCGGCGACGTCACTCTCGTCGCGGTAGCGCAGCACCTCGAGCAGCAGATGGTCCTTGGACCCGAAGTGGTGGAGGATCCCGGCGTGGGTCATGTCGACCTGCTCGGCGATCTCGGTGAGCGGCCCGTTGTGATAGCCCTTGCTCCCGAAGGTCGCCATGGCCGCCTTGAGGATCTCCTCGCGACGCCGGAGCGTCGCCGGGCGCACCGCGGGGCGTCGCCTGCTCGTGCTCATGGCCTGGTCACATCCTTGTTCGTGGTCCACGGCTCCGCTGCCGTCCGGGGGCCGATCCTACGCACGAACGGACGCTCCCGGCGGCCGCACGACGCGCAGGTCACGGTCTGGTCTCGATCTGACCTGCGGAAACGCAGATTCTTGCGAACTTACTGACTGCACGGTAAGTTCTCGCCCCGATAGCCGCTCGATGACGAGGAGCACGTTCGTGACATCGCAGTCCCTCCTGGGTGAGCCCGCCGCCGCGGAGCTCGAGTCCCTCCGCACCCGTGCGCAGGGACTGGCGCTCCGCGACAAGGTGCGCCTCCTCACCGGCAGCTCCATGTGGCGCCTGCACGCCCTGGACGAGCTCGGGCTGCGCCCCGTCGTCATGTCCGACGGCCCGGTCGGGGTCCGCGGCACGAGCGAGGTCGAGGGCGAGACCTCGATCCTCTTCCCCTCGCCGAGCGCGATCAGCGCGACGTGGGACCGCGACGTCGCGCACGAGACGGGCCGGGCGTTCGCCCGGGAGGCCCGCGACCACGGCGTCGACGTCGTCCTCGCCCCGCAGGTCAACATCCAGCGCACGCCCGTCGGCGGGCGCCACTTCGAGTGCTACTCCGAGGACCCGTACCTCACCGCCCAGATCGGCACGAGCGTCGTCCGCGGCCTCCAGGACCAGGGCGTCGCGGCGTGCGTCAAGCACTACGTCGCCAACGACTCCGAGACCGACCGCACCTCCTACGTCTCGCACGTCGACCCGCGCGTGCTGCGCGAGGTCTACCTCGCGCCGTTCGAGGACGCGGTCGCCGCGGGCGCCTGGTCCGTCATGGCGGCGTACAACCAGGTCGACGACGGCGTCGAGTCCGGCCCCATGACCGGCCACCGGCATCTGCTCACCGACGTCCTCAAGGACGAGCTGGGCTTCGACGGCGCCGTGGTCTCGGACTGGGTCGCGACGCACACGACCGAGCTCTCCGCGAACGGTGGCCTCGACCTCGTCATGCCGGGCCCGGGCGGGCCGTGGGAGGACGCGCTCGTGCGCGCCGTCGAGGAGGGCCGCGTGCCCGAGAGCGAGATCGACGACAAGGTCGCGCGCGTCCTGCTGCTCGCGCGTCGCGTCGGCGCTCTCGACGAGCCCGCGCACCCGGTCACGTACGACGGCGACCTCCGTGAGCTCGTCCGCCGCACGGCGGCACGCGCCACGGTCGCGCTGCGCACCGACGCCGAGAACCCGGTCTGGGACCGGCCGGCGCCGCGCTCGATCGCGCTCGTCGGCCCGAACGCCGTCCGCCCCCACGTGCTCGGCGGCGGCAGCTCGACCGTGAACCCGGCGCACGTCGTCACCCCCGCCGAGGGTCTCGCGGCTCGCTGGCCCGACGCCGCGCTCACGGTCGTCCGTGGCGGCGACGCCCGGCTGTTCGCACCGCGGCTCGACGTCGAGGGCCGCGCCACGCAGGGCAGCGAGGGCGCCGCCGTGAGCGTCACCTGGCTCGACGCCGAGGGCGCCACGCTGCGCAAGTCGGTCCTGCCCACCTGGGACGGGTTCCTGCGCGACCTGCCCGCCGAGGTCGACACGGTGGTGCTCGACGTCGACGTCCTGCTCGACGAGCCGGGCGACCACGTGCTCGAGGTCGGGACGGTCCCCGGCCACACGATCGAGATCGACGGCGTCGTCGTCGCCCAGGACGACCGCCGCTCGGGCGTCGAGGTCATCCTCAACTCCTCGATCAACAACCCCACCGGCGTCCCCGCCGTCGTGCACGTCGACGAGCCCCGCCAGGTGCGGATCAGCGCGTCGCTCCTCGTGACGCGCGCGCAGGGCTACGGCAACCTCGTCCGCGCCGAGCTGCGCCACCGCGTGCCCGCGCCGAGCGCCGACCAGGAGATCGCCGACGCCGTCGCCGCGGCCCGCGCGGCCGACCTCACCGTGGTCGTGGTCGGGACGAACGAGGAGGTCGAGTCCGAGGGCTGGGACCGCACCTCGCTCGCGCTCCCGGGCCGCCAGGACGAGCTGGTCGAGCGCGTGCTCGACGCCGACCCGGACGCCGTCGTCGTGGTCAACGCGGGCGCGCCCGTGCTGCTCCCCTGGCTCGACCGCGCACGCACCGTGCTGTGGGTCTGGTTCCCGGGTCAGGAGGCCGGGCACTCGGTCGCGGACGTCCTGGCGGGCGCCGTCGAGCCGGCCGGACGCCTGCCCTGGACGCTGCCCGCGAGCGACGACGACGTCCCGGTCCCGCACGCCGTCCCCGCCGACGGAGTGGTCGAGTACGCCGACGGCGTGCACGTCGGCTACCGCGGGTGGGAGCGGTCGGGCGCGGTCCCCGCCGCACCCTTCGGGCACGGTCTCGGGTGGACCACGTGGTCCTACGACGACGTCGCCGCTCCCACCTGGACGCCCGACGGCGACGTCGCCGTCGACGTCCGCGTCACCAACACCGGTGCCCGCGACGGCCGTGAGGTCGTGCAGGTCTACCTCGAGCCCCCCACCCCCACCGAGACGGCGACGCTCGCCGAGCGCGACCGTCCGGTCCGCTGGCTCGGCGGCTTCGCCGTCGTCGACGTCGGCGCGGGTGCCTCCACCGACGTCACCGTGACCGTCCCGCGCCGCCAGCTCGAGGTGTGGGACACCCGCAGTGCACGCTGGCTCCTGCCCGCCGGTGAGTACCGGGTCCGGGTGGGGCGTTCCGTCCACGACCTCCGCCTGGACGCCGCGGTCCAGGTGCGAGAACGACCTGCCGAACAGGAGTAGCCCGGCCGCGGTTCCCTCCGGGGCGTCCCCGGCGCTCCACACCAGCACCACTTTCTGCAGCACCCGTACCGCTCCACCGCCCCGGCACCGCGCCGGGTCGACGTTCTCGAAGGAGAGATTCATGAGGTTGAAGGCCTCCGCGATCGCCCTGGGCATCGCGACAGCACTTGTGCTGACCGGCTGCTCGTCGTCGGGCGGCAACACCGACGACGAGTCGGGCAACACCCCCAGCGAGGGCGCCGCCCTCACGATCGCCAAGCCCGACGGCGCGATCGCGACCGAGTCGAACAACCCCTGGATCGGCGACTCGTCGGCGCTCAAGCTCGGGTACGTCAACGCGATCTACGAGCCCGTCGGCATCGTCAACCTCGTGAACCCGGAGGACGAGGTCCGCCCGTGGCTCGCGTCCGAGATCACGTGGTCCGAGGACTACACGTCGGTCACCCTCACGCCCCGCGAGGGCGTGACGTGGAACGACGGGACCGACTTCACGGTCGACGACCTGGCGTACTCGTACCAGATCCTCGTCGACACGCCCGAGCTCGACACCGCCGCCCTCGGCATCCAGAGCGTCGAGACCGCGGACGGCAAGGTCACCGTGACCTTCGGGACGCCGATGTTCGCGAAGCAGGACAAGGTCCTGCACCGCTTCGTCATCCCGAAGCACGTCTGGGAGGCGGTCGAGGACCCGACGACGGAGACGAACCCCGAGCCCGTCGGCACCGGCCCCTACACACTGACGAGCTTCAGCACGGAGAGCGTCACGCTCGACGCGCGCGACGACTACTGGGGCGGTGAGCTCGCGGTCCCGACGCTGTACTACGTGTCCTACAACGACAACAGCGCCCTGACCACGGCCCTCGCCAACGGCGACGCGGACTGGGCGCAGGCGTTCCTGCCGAACGTCCAGTCGGCCTTCGTCGACGAGGACCCGGAGCACAACGTCTACTGGGCGCCCGCGGGCCTCGCCGTCGACGCGATGTTCGTCAACACCACGAAGAAGCCCTTCGACGACGTCAACTTCCGCAAGGCCGTCAACATGGTCGTCGACCGTCAGCAGCACCAGGAGATCGCCCGCGAGGGCGGCGTCCCGCTGCTCACCTCGGTGACCGGCCTGCCCACGCCCGCCGGCGACGCGTACATCTCCGAGGAGTTCGCGGGCGAGGAGTACGAGGTCGACGTCGAGGGCGCCAAGAAGGTCCTCACGGACGCCGGGTACACGTACGAGGGCGAGACGCTCATCGACCCCGACGGCCAGCCCGTCACCTTCACGCTCAGCGTCCCGCAGGGCTGGAACGACTACGTGACCGGCATCAGCCTCATCTCGGAGTCGGTCAAGTCCATCGGCGTCGAGGCTGCGGTCGACACGCCGGACCAGGACAGCTGGTGGGCCGCCAAGGGCACCGGCGACTTCGACGCGATCCTCCACTGGACCGAGACCGGGCCGACCCCGTACGACCTCTACAGCAACACGATGGACGCCCGCTGGCTCAAGCCCGTCGGCGAGGCCGCGGACTACAACTTCGGCCGCTTCGACAGCCCCGAGGCCACCGCGGCGCTCGACGCCTACCTCGCGGCGACGACGGACGAGGACCGCGCGACGGCGATCGCCACGGCGCAGAAGATCTTCGTCGACGAGGTCCCGGCGATGCCGATCGGCACCCGTCCGTTCATCTCGCAGTTCAACACGCGCAACTACGTGGGCTGGCCGAGCGAGGAGGACCCGTACATCAACGCGGACCCGACGCAGCCGACCGCGGTGCTCATCCTCACCCAGCTCAAGCCGGCCGAGTGAGGCCCGTGCAGCTCGTGTGACACCGCCCGCGCGGGGCAGGCGTGCCGAGGACGTACGGTTCTCGGCACACCTGCCCCGCGTACCACGACGAGAGCTCCACAGCACAGAAACAGGTAGGACGAGTGAACACCGAACCCCTGCTGACCGTCTCGAACTTCAGCGTCGTCTACGACGTCGACCCGCCGGTCGAGGCCGTCAGCAACGTCTCTCTCACGCTGAACCGTGGGGAGATCCTCGGCCTCGCAGGCGAGTCCGGCTGCGGCAAGACATCGCTCGCGTACGGCGTGCAGCGCCTGCTCAAGCCGCCGGCGGTCATCCCGTCCGGATCAGCGATCTTCCACGACGAGTCCGGCGAGGACATCGACCTGAACACGCTGGACGACGCCCAGATGCGGCGCTTCCGATGGGACAAGGCGTCGATGGTGTTCCAGGGCGCGATGAACGCCCTCAACCCGGTCGCGAACGTCGGCAAGCAGCTCGGGGACGTCTTCGAGACCCACCGGCCGCGGATGAGCAAGGCCGAGCGGACCGAGGAGAGCGCCCAGCTCCTCGACCTCGTCGGCGTCGGCCGCGACCGCCTGCGCTCCTACCCGCACGAGCTCTCCGGCGGCATGCGCCAGCGCGTCATGATCGCCATGGCCCTCGCGCTCAAGCCCCAGCTCATGATCATGGACGAGCCGACGACGGCCCTCGACGTCCTCGTGCAGCGCGAGATCCTGCAGCAGATCTCGGACCTGCGCCGACAGTTCGGCTTCTCGGTCATCTTCATCACGCACGACCTGCCGCTCCTCCTCGAGATCTCCGACCGCATCGCGGTGATGCGCCAGGGCCGGATCGTCGAGCTCGACACGGCGGCGAACATCTACCACCACGCCCAGCACGAGTACACGCGCACGCTCCTCGGCTCCTTCCCGAGCCTCACCGGAGAACGCGGTGGCTTCGTGCGCGGGCGGACGGACGACGGCGTCCCCGCGGGTGCCGTCGACGCAGCAGGAGGAGCCCTCCGATGACCACCCTCGAGTTCTCCCACGTCAGCAAGAAGTACCGGGTCCGCGGGTCGGGCGAGCTTCTCGCGCTCGACGACGTGAGCTTCACCCTCACGTCGGGCCGGACGATCGCTCTCGTCGGCCAGAGCGGCAGCGGCAAGTCGACGATCGCCAAGATCCTCACCCAGCTCGAGCGCGCGACGTCGGGCGACATCCTGCTCGACGGCGCCCCGATCCCCCGTCGCGGGCGCGCGCTGCGCCGCTACCGGCAGCAGGTGCGCATGGTCTTCCAGGACCCGTTCGCGTCGCTCAACCCGTCCCACACCATCCGGCACCACGTCGAGCGCCCCCTGCGCCTCGACCACGTGGTGCCGAAGGACCAGGTCGACGCCGAGGTGCACCGGCTCCTCGAGCGTGTCCACCTCGACACGGCCGTCGTCGACCGGCGCCCGCACGAGCTGTCCGGCGGCCAGCGCCAGCGCGTCGCCATCGCGCGCGCCCTCGCGTCGCGCCCGGCGCTGCTCATCGCCGACGAGCCCGTCTCCATGCTCGACGTCTCGATCCGCCTCGGCGTGCTCAACCTGCTGGCCGAGCTCCAGCGCGAGGCGAACCTCGGCGTCCTCTACATCACGCACGACCTGGCCACGGCCCGGCACTTCAGCGACGAGATCATGGTCCTCCACCACGGCGAGGTCGTGGAGCACGGCCCCGCCGACGACGTGATCCTCGATCCCCAGCACCCCTACACCCGCGCGCTACGCGACGCGTCCCCGAACCCGGAGACCCACTTCTCCGGCACCGGGCCGGCTGCGTCGTCGAGGAGCTGACCCGTGAGATTCATGGCCCGACGCACCGCCTTCTACCTGTTCACGGCCTGGGCGGCGATCACGATCAACTTCTTCCTGCCCCGCATGATGACGGGCGACCCGGTCTCCGCCTACCTGGCGAAGAACCAGGGGAAGGTCAGCCCGGAGGCGGCGGAGTCGCTCCGCACGCTCTTCGGTCTCGACGACGGCCGGTCGCTGTGGCAGCAGTACGTCGACTACTGGGGACTCATCCTCAGCGGCGACCTCGGACGATCCTTCTCCAAGGGCCTCGCGCCCGTCGGCGACGTCATCGCGTCGGCGCTGCCCTGGACGCTCGGGCTCGTCGGCATCGCGACGATCCTCAGCTTCTTCCTCGGCAGCGCGCTCGGCGCGGTCATCGGCTGGCGGCGCGGCAGCAAGGCCGACGCCATCGTCCCGATCTCGACGTTCTTCTCGACGGTCCCGTACTTCTGGATGGGCCTCATCGCGATCGCCGTGTTCTCGAGCGCGCTCGGCTGGTTCCCGGCCTCCCACGCGTACAGCAAGGGAGCCACCCCGGAGTGGTCCCTGGAGTTCGCGTGGGACGTGATCCAGCACGGCACGCTCCCGGCGCTGACCATCGTCGTCGCCTCGCTGGGCGGCTGGATCCTCGGGATGCGCAACATGATGATCACGGTCCTCGACGAGGACTACGTGACGGTCGCGCAGGCGAAGGGCCTGAGCCCCCGACGGGTGCTCACGCGCTACGCGTCCAGGAACGCCGTCCTCCCCCAGCTCTCGAGCTTCGCGCTCTCCCTGGGCTTCATCGTCGGCGGCACGCTCGTCATGGAGCTCGTCTTCTCCTACCCCGGGGTGGGCAAGCTGCTCCTCGACGCGACCAACGCGAAGGACTACCCGCTGATGCAGGGCCTCTTCCTCGTCATCACGCTGTCGGTCCTCGTCGCGAACATCCTCGCCGACGCCGCCTACGCCGCTCTCGACCCGCGCACGCGTCAGATGGAGGCCTGAGCCATGACGTCCACGACCACGCCCACCACGACCGAGGCGGGAGCCGGCGCGCTTGGCGCGGCGCCGGCCGACGTCGCCCCGAAGGATCGCAGGTCCGGCAGCCGGCTCGGCCGGTCGTTCGCGATGTTCCGCAACGGCAAGTCGCTCACCGGCCTCGTCATCCTGGGCTTCTTCACGCTGGTCGCGATCTTCGGCGACCTCATCGCTCCCTACGGACCGCTCGACAAGGACTTCACCGCGCTCAAGCAGCCGCCGTCGGCGCAGCACCTGCTCGGCACGACCCACATGGGCGAAGACGTCCTCAGCCAGATCATCTACGGCACGCGCGGTGTGCTCGTCGTCGGCTTCGTGTCGGGGATCATCGCGACGCTCGTCGCCGTGATCGTCGGCGTCTCGGCCGGCTACGTCGCCGGGTGGCGCAGCGAGACCCTGTCCGCGCTGACGAACGTCTTCCTCGTCCTGCCGGCCCTGCCGCTGATGATCATCGTGGCGTCGCAGCAGGAGAACCCCAGCCTCCTGCTCGTCTCCACGGTGCTCGCCATCACGGGCTGGGCCTGGGGCGCCCGGGTCCTTCGTGCCCAGACGATGTCGCTGCGCAACCGCGACTTCATCCAGGCCGCACGGGCGAACGGTGAGCCGATCCACCGGGTCATCGCCGTCGAGATGCTGCCGAACCTCACCGCGATCATCGCGTCGAGCTTCGTCGGCACCGTGATCGCCGCGGTCCTCGGTCTGACGACGCTCGCGTTCATCGGGGTCATCCCGATCACCAACCTCAACTGGGGGACGATCCTCTTCTGGGCCCAGCAGAACGGGGCCTTCCCGGACTTCTGGTGGTGGTACGTCCCCGCCGGGCTCTGCATCGCCCTGCTCGGCGTGGCGCTCTCGCTCATCAACTTCGGCATCGACGAGTACGTCAACCCGCGCCTGCGCTCTGCGGGCGAGCGCGCCCGGGCGATGCGCAAGAAGGGCTACAAGGTCTCGAGCGGCATCACGACCGTGACCGACCGGCCCGACCTCCTCGACGAGGCGGTGACACCGCCCCCGCCGGACTCGCCGCAGGTCGAGGTGCCAGGCTCCCCGGTGCACGGCGACACTATCGGCGCCGTCGACGAGGCGGACCAGGCCACCGACGGCGACGACGTGATCCCGGTCGGGAGGCCGGAGCGCTCCGCCTAGCCACCCGGCCACCGAACCGGTGAGGGGTTCGCTCAGCGCCCCTCACCGCACGACGGTCCCGGTACGTGGAACCCGTGCGAGCCGCGCCCCCGGCTCGCTGCGAGGTTCCCGTACCGGGACCGTTCGTCGTCCCGCCCTGGGTCAGCTGATCTTCCGCTTGTAGGCGTTGATGGCGAGGGCGTAGGCGAGGGCGAGGATGCCGACGAGCCAGGCGAGGGCGATCCAGATGTCGTTGCCGACGGGCTGTTGTGCGAAGAGGGCGCGGAGGGTGTCGACGATGGCGGTGACGGGCTGGTTCTCGGCGAACCAGGCGACGGGGCCGGGCATGGTGTCGGTGGGGACGAATGCGGAGGAGATGAAGGGCAGGAAGATCAGGGGGTAGGAGAACGCGCTCGCGCCGTCGACGGTCTTGGCGGACAGGCCGGCGACGACGGCGAGCCAGGTCAGGGCGAGGGTGAACAGGGCGAGGATGCCCGCGACGGCGGCCCAGGCGCCGACCGTGGCGCTGGTGCGGAAGCCCATGAGGAGTGCGACGGCGATGACGATGACGACCGAGACGAGGTTGCTCACGACGGAGGTCAGGACGTGT
>NZ_JBZGBY010000024.1:0-68529 GCF_059159975.1 Cellulosimicrobium sp. BMG9.22
ACGGCTCTACCTCGGCGACCACGGCTCTACCTCGGCACGAAGCCGTCTCAGGACGCACCCCCGCACCCGGTGACGATGCAGCGGGTGGCCGGCGCGGAGGGGGCGCGGGTCGTGGTCGGGCCTGGCGGGAGCCGCGAGGCACGAGCGGCGGATGGTAGACCCGCGCCCCCTCCGCAGAGGCCACCTGGCGACCACGCGCCCCCGGCGACCGGGCGCCACCGGTCGCCGACGCAAGGACTCAGAGCTGCGCGCCCTGGACCTCCTGGTAGCCGGGCAGGATCACGTCGTCGACCAGCGCGCGACGCTCGTCGTGGTGCACGAACGCGCTCCAGGCGGCGGTCATCGTCACGTCGGCGAGGTCGTCGATCGTCCAGCCCGCGTGCTCGACGAGCAGCGCCATCTCCTGCGTCATGGTCGTGCGTGACATGAGGCGGTTGTCGGTGTTGAGCGTGACGGCGAAGTCGAGCTCCTTGAGCCGCGTGATGGGGTGCGCGGCGATCGACGTCGCGGCGCCGGTCTGGACGTTGGACGACGGGCACAGCTCGAGCGGGATCTGGTGGTCGCGGACCCAGTGCGCGAGCTGCCCGAGCGCGGCGGTGCCGGCCTCGCCCTCGGCGCTGTGGGGGTGCTCGGGGTCGAAGGCGATGTCCTCCACGATGCGGACGCCGTGGCCGATGCGGTCCGCCTGCCCGAGGTGCACGGCCTCGGCGATCGACTCGGGACCTGCTGCCTCGCCCGCGTGGATCGTGACGGGGAAGTTCTGCTCGGCGAGGTAGCGCCAGATCTCGCCGTGACGCGAGGGCGGGAAGCCGTCCTCGGCGCCGGCGATGTCGAAGCCGACGACGCCGTTCGCACGGTTCGCGACGGCGAGCTCGGCGATCTCCTGCCAGCGGTCGGCGTGCCGCATCGCCGTGACGAGCTGCCCGACGCGGATGGTCCGTCCTTCCGCGGCCGCCTCGGCGATCCCCTGCTCGATGCCGGACTGCACGGCGTCGACGGTGTCCTGCAGCGTCAGCCCGCGCTGCAGGTGCTGCTCGGGAGCCCAGCGCTGCTCGGCGTAGACGACGCCGTCGCGCGCGAGGTCGAGCACGGCCTCGCGCGCCACGCGAGCCAGCGCGTCGCGGGTCTGCATGACGGCGATCGTGTGGTCGAACGTCTCGAGGTAGCGCACGAGGGAACCGGAGTCCGCGGACTCGGCGAACCACGCGCCGAGCGCGTCCGCGTCGGCGGCCGGGAGCTGGTGCCCGACGTCGGCAGCGAGCTCGAGGATCGTCGCGGGCCGCAGCCCGCCGTCGAGGTGGTCGTGCAGCACGACCTTGGGCAGGGAGCGGATGACGTCGACCGTCAGCGGGGAGTTCTCGGTGGTCATGCGCTCACGCTACCGGCCGGTACGCGGTCGCTCGCGCCGAGCGTCACCGAGCCGGGCGGACGTCGCGGGGACCCGGGCCGTCGGGCTCAGGCGTAGTCGTCCTCGTCGCCCGGGACCGCGGACGCCTGCTCGACGACGTCGGCCTCGTTCGCCTCGCCGTCCAGGTCGGGGCGCGGGGTCCGCGGCGTGTACTCGTCGCTCTCGTGCTCCGCGTCCTCGACGCCGTCGTCGTCGGTCTCGACCTCCTCGACGAGGCTCACCACGTCCTCGTCCTGGTCGACCAGGCCTGCGTCCCGCCACGCGTCGTCCCCGGGCACGGTGCTCATCGCGACTCCTCTCGCATCCTTCGGCGTCATCCCTCGGCGTCGTCACCTCGCGTCCGCGGGCTCCGTCCATCCTCCCGCCGGGCCGTGCGCCCCGCCAGCCCGGCCGGCGGGCACCAGCGCCCAGCACACGTGCGGCCAGCCGCCGAGCGCACGGCGCACGTCGCCGTGCACCGATCCGTCCGGGAGGTCGTGCGCGTCGAGGCGGTGCACCGTGCCCGACGACGGCTCGTAGACCCAGCACCGCCTCACCCCGGTCGCGGGTCCGGCTCCCGATTTCGGAGCCGCCGCGGGCGGGTCGGCCGAGACGAGGAGCACGACGTGGCGCGGCACGGCGGTCGTGACGCCGACGCTCAGGTCACCTCCCGTGAAGAGCGGAACCGGCACGCCCCGCGCCGCGGCATCGAGGGCCGCGCCGAGAACCGGTGCGCCGGACGACCCACTCTCGTCGACGACGCGGTGAGTGTACCGCACGTCCGCGAACCGTGCGACGCGCGCGGCACCCCAGGGCGGCGTGCCGAGCGCGGACGGCCACGGCACGGGGCCCAGCGCATCGCGGTTGGTCCGCCGCTTGACGACCTGCTGCAGGTACCGGAACCGTGCCGTCGCGTCGGACCCGTCGACCGGACCGCTCCCGATGACGCCCGGTGGCTCGACCGCCCCGGGCCCTGGTCGAAGCCCTGCCGACAGCCACAGCGCGAGCACGGGGTCGCCCGCCGCGGCGAGGAGCGCGAGCACGGCGGAGCCGCACGTCGTCCCGTCGGTCTGGCGCGCGACGGCGTCGCCGAGCCGCAGCGGCTGCACGTCGGGCGCCGCGGCCCCGGCGGCACGCGCCGCGACGCGTCCCAGCGGGTCGACGACGGCACGCCGGTCCCGGCCGTCGAACCCGCCGAGCGTCGCGTCGAGCCACGCCACGACCGGCTCGGGGTGGCCGGCACGGCGGGCGAGGTCGAGCGCGTGCCGTACCTCGCCGTCGGGCACGTAGGGACCGGCGGGAGGCAGCGGTGGGAGGGGCGCGTCCGGGACGAGCCGGGCGAGGCTCGTGAGCCGCAGCCCGACGAGCGCGCGGGGCAGCCTCACCGCGCGCCCAGCGCGCGGCTCAGCGCCCAGGCGGTCCCGACCGCCGCGAGGACGAGGACGAGACCGACGACGCGCACGAGGAACGACCACGAGTACAGCCGCCCATGACCGGGCAGCCCACCCGTCGGTTGGCGCAGCACCGCGGGGACGAGCGCGAGGACCGCGATCGCACCGGCAGCCCAGACGACGAGCGCGTGCCCGCTGCGCAGCCCGGCGGCACCCAGGAGCAGCGCCCCGACGACCACGCCGAGGACCGTGCGCTGCCACGCGAGCGCCGTCCGTTCGGGCTGCAAGCCCTCGTCGCGCTCGGGGAGGCTCACGGCAGGTCTGCCGCCTCGCCGAGGCCGGCCGCCGCGGCGTAGCCGGCGATGAGGACCGCCAGCAGGACGACGCTCGAGACGATCACCGGCAGTCCACCGGGCGCCGGGAGGGGCCTGCGCAGGCGCAGCGCGCGCTCGTTGCGCCGCCACGACACGAGCGCGTACACCGCGGCCCCGCCGCCCACGAGGCAGGCGACTGCCGCGACGGCGTCGACGAGCCCGGGGAGGTCCGCGAAGGTCGAGAACGACGTCAGGGCGATCCCGCCGGCGACGAGCCCGACACCGGTGCGGACCCAGGCGAGCGCCGTGCGCTCGTTCGCCAGGCTGAACCGTGCGTCCGGCTCCGTCCCGACGCCGTAGACCGAGCGCGGCCGGCGCTCGTCGGGTGTCTCGACCGCTTTCTGCTCCTCGTCACCCACGGTCAGTCGACGCGGTCCAGGACGACGGGGCGCCGCTGGACGGCCGTCCCCGGCGGCGCGATGCCCCAGCCGCCCTCGAGCGCGGCTACCGCGCGCTCGAAGCGTTCCGGGGTGTCGGTGTGCAGCGTCATGAGGTGCTGGCCCTTGCGGACGACGTCGCCCGGCTTGGCGAACAGCTCGACGCCCGCGCCCGCCTGCACCGGGTCCTCCTTGCGCGCCCGGCCCGCGCCGAGGCGCCACGCCGCGACCCCGACGGCGTAGGCGTCGAGGTGGGTGAGCACCCCGTCCCGGTCGGCGACGACGTGCTCGCGCTCGCGCGCCACCGGCAGTGGTGCGCGCGCGTCGCCCCCCTGCTCGGCGATCATCGCGCGCCACTTGTCCAGGGCCCGGCCGCCGACGAGGGCGTGCCGGACGTCGTCCTCGTCCTGGGGGCGACCGGCGCCCGCGAGCATCTCCAGCGCGAGCGCCACGGTGAGGTCGACGACGTCCTGCGGGCCGGCGCCCTTCATGACCTCGACCGACTCCCTGACCTCCAGCGCGTTGCCGGCCGTGAGGCCGAGCGGCGTGGACATGTCGGTGAGGAGCGCGACCGTGCGCACCCCCGCGTCCGTGCCGAGGTCGACCATGGTCCGCGCGAGCTCGCGCGCCGAGTCGAGGTCCTTCATGAACGCGCCCGAGCCGACCTTGACGTCGAGCACGAGCGCGCCCGTGCCCTCCGCGATCTTCTTGCTCATGATCGAGCTCGCGATGAGCGGGATCGACTCGACCGTCCCCGTGACGTCGCGCAGCGCGTACAGCAGGCGGTCCGCGGGGGCCAGGCCGGATCCCGCCTGGCAGATGACCGCGCCGACGTGCTCGAGCGCGTTCATCATCTGCGCGTTCGTCAGCGACGCGCGCCAGCCGGGGATCGACTCGAGCTTGTCCAGGGTGCCGCCGGTGTGCCCGAGGCCGCGCCCCGAGAGCTGCGGCACGGCCACGCCGAACGTCGCGACGAGCGGGGCGAGCGGCAGGGTGATCTTGTCCCCCACGCCGCCGGTCGAGTGCTTGTCCGCGGTCGGGCGGGTCAGACCCGAGAAGTCCATCCGCTCGCCGGACGCGATCATCGCGTGCGTCCAGCGCCCGATCTCGGTGCGGTCCATGCCGTTGAGGTAGATCGCCATCGCGAGCGCGGCCATCTGCTCCTCGGCGACCACGCCGCGCGTGTACGCGTCGATCACCCAGTCGATCTGCGCGCCGTCGAACCGCTGTCCGTCGCGCTTGGTGCGGATGACGTCGACGGCGTCGAACGCCTCGGGCGTCGGTCCCTCCTCCTCGGCACCCGGCGAGGTGCCGTCCGGTCCCGCGGTCCCGCCGGCCTCGGCCGTCGCGCGCTCCTGTTCCTCGGTCCCCTCGTCGTGCGGGGCCCCGTCGTCGCTGGTCACGAGCGCTCCTCCAGATCCTCGGGCCCGAAGGCGTCGGGCAGCACGTCCCTCATCGTCTTGATACCACGCACCGTCTCGACCAGCAGGTCGGGGCCGCCGTGCTCCCACAGGAGCTGCCGGCACCGGCCGCACGGCATGAGGATGGCGCCGTGCCGGTCGACGCACGCGAACGCCACGAGGCGCCCGCCGCCCGTCCCGACGAGCGAGCTCACGAGCGAGCACTCGGCGCACAGCGTCACGCCGTATGCGGCGTTCTCGACGTTGCAGCCGACGACGACGCGGCCGTCGTCGACGAGGGCCGCAGCACCGACCGGGAAGCCCGAGTAGGGCGCGTACGCGCGGCCCATGATCTCGCGCGCCGCGTCCCGCAGGGCGTCCCAGTCGATCGTGCCGGCAGGGGTCATGTCGTGGTCACCGACGTCCTCACTTGATGTACGGGACGCCCTCGGCGGCCGGCGGGCGCACGCGCCCGACGAGACCGGCGACGGCGAAGATCGTCACGACGTAGGGCGTCATGAGCATGATCTGGCTCGGGATCGGCGTCCCGACGATGCCCAGCACGGTCTGGAGGTTGTCCGAGAACCCGAAGAGCAGCGCCGCGACCAGCGCCCCGACCGGGTTCCAGCGCCCGAGGATCATGGCCGCGAGGGCGATGAACCCCTTGCCGCCCGTCATCTCCTTGCCGAACGCGAGGCCGGCCGCGACGGTGAAGAACGCACCGCCAAGACCCGCGACCGCGCCGCCCAGGATGGTGTTGCGCACGCGCGTGGCGTTGACCTTGATGCCGACGGTGTCCGCGGCCTTCGGGTGCTCGCCCACGGCGCGCAGGCGCAGCCCCCACCGGCTCCGGAAGAGGAAGATCTGCAGCAGGATCACGACGACGTACATGAGGTACACGAGCACCGTCTGGCGGAACAGCACCGGGCCGACCACCGGGATCTGCGACAGCACCGGGATCTCCAGGACGGGCAGCGGCGTGCGCGTGTTCCAGGTCGCCGGGTCCTCGGTGAGCACCGTGGAGTA
Organism: Cellulosimicrobium sp. BMG9.22; assembly: GCF_059159975.1. NCBI lineage: Bacteria > Bacillati > Actinomycetota > Actinomycetes > Micrococcales > Promicromonosporaceae > Cellulosimicrobium > Cellulosimicrobium sp. BMG9.22. Next base: position 5,956 of record NZ_JBZGBY010000024.1, read on the forward strand.
CAGGTAGCTCGTCACGCCGACGACGAGCACGTTGAGCACGACGCCGACGATGATCTGGTTGACCCAGTACTTCACCGAGAAGATCACGAGCAGCACGCCCACCAGGGCCCCGGCGATCGGCGCCGCGATGAGGCCCGCGTAGGCGCTCGACGTGAGCGAGGCGACGACGGCGGCGAGGAACGCCCCCGCCAGGAGCTGGCCCTCGATCGCGATGTTGATGATGCCGACACGCTCGCACAGCACCCCGGAGAGCGCGCCGAACACGAGCGGCACGGCGAGGAAGAGCGAGCCCTGGAGCAGGCCGGTGAGCGGGATGGCCGACTTGCCGGCGCCGGCCCAGCAGAGGAAGGCGAAGACCACCGCGACACCGAAGACGATCGGCAGCCAGATGCCGGTCCTGCGCCGGTCCCGCGCCGCCCAGAACGCGAACCCCGCGAGGAGGAGCGCGAGGATCGACAGGAACAGCGCGGCGCCCGTCGAGCTCACCGTGATGGGAGCGATCTGGAAGAAGTCCCCCTCCGACGACAGCCGGAACGTCGTCTCCTGCCCGCTCGCGGGCAGGAGCGCGAAGAAGACGAGCGAGAGCACGCCGATGACCGTGTAGGCGACCGGCGCCCGCCAGCTGATGGGCGGCAGCGGCTTGGCAGCGGGAGGCCGCGCGGCTGCCGGTGCGGCGGGGGCCGGGGTGGTCGCGGTGCTCATGCGCCGGCCTCCTGCGTCGTCGAGGTGGTGGAGGACGTCGCGCGCGCCCGACGGCGCGCGGCGTGCCGTTCGGCCCGCGTCGGGCCGCCTGGCGTCGGGAGCCGGAAGATCGCCCGGACGAGCGGCGGCGCCGCGATGAACAGCACGATGAGCGACTGCACGACGAGCACGATGTCGATCGGCGTGCCGGTGCGGGCCTGCATGGCGAACCCGCCCGCGCGCAGCGCACCGAAGAGCAGGCCGGCGAGGACGGTCCCGAGCGGGCGGGACCGGCCGAGCAGCGCGACGGTGATCGCGTCGAAGCCGAAGCTCGCGGCGACACCCGCGGTGAGCACCTTCTCGGTGCCGAGCACCTGGGCGGCGCCACCGAGACCGGCGAGCGCACCGGCGAGCGCCATGACCCAGACCGTCACCCACGCGACGGAGATGCCCGCGGTGCGCGCGGCGTGCGGGTTCTCGCCCACGGCGCGGAAGCGGAATCCGAGCGTCGAGCGCTCCATGAGCCACCAGACGCCCACGGCGACGAGCAGCGCGAGCACGAACCCGAGGTGGAGCCGGAAGCCCTCCCCGAGCAGCAGCGGGAAGGTCGCGGAGCCCGGGATCGGCGGGCTGATCGGGTTGCTGCTCCCGGGGCGCTGGAACGCCGGCGTGGTCAGCAGGTACGCCACGAGGTAGATCGCGATGTTGTTGAGCATGATCGTGACGATCACCTCGTGCGCGCCGGTGCGGGCCTTGAGCACGCCCGCGATGCTCGCCCAGATCGCGCCGCCGAGCGCTGCGCCGAGGACCGCGAGCAGGAGGTGCAGGCCGGGCGGGAGGGAGAACGTGAAGCCGATGAACCCGGCGAAGATGCCGCCCAGGATGATCTGCCCCTGCGCACCGATGTTGAACAGCCCGGCACGGAAGCCGATGCCGAGCCCGAGGCCGGCGAGGATGAGCGGCGTGGAGACGGTCATCGTCTCGGTCAGAGGTCGCAGCGCACGCTGGAGGTCGGGGGCGTCGAAGTTGACCACCGCACCCTGGAAGAGCGCGCTGTAGGCACCGAAGACGGCGACCCACACCGCCTCGAAGAAGTCCGTCGGTCGCGCGAAGAAGTAGGTCGCGGCCTGCTGGACCTCCGGGTCGGCCGCCGCGATGAGGACCCCTCCGAGGATCAGCGCGGCGACGATCGCCAGCAGCGAGACGAGCCAGCTGCTCTCGAGCATCTCGCGCAGGATGCCGCGCCCGGCGGACGCCTCGGGCTTCGCGGGGTCGCTCGGTGGCGCGGGCGTCGGCGGGACCGCGGCCTCGTCGGGCGTTGCCTGCTGGCTCACTGGATCTCCTCCTCGCGGGCGTCTGCCTCGGTCGTGTCGTCGTCGGAGACGTCCGACGCCGCGCCCGGCGTGCCCGGGTCGACGTCGGCCCCGCCGAGGGTCGTGTGGTGCTCGGCGGCCTGGACGACCGCCTCCTCGAGCGGCACCCCGGCCATCATGAGGCCGAGGACGTCCCGGTCGGTGTCGCCGGGGACGACCCCGACGACGCGACCGCGGTACATGACCGCGATGCGGTCGGCGAGCGCGAGCACCTCGTCGAGCTCGGTCGACACGATGATCACCGGCGTGCCCTTGTCGCGCTCCGCGACGACACGGCTGTGGACGAACTCGATCGAACCGACGTCGAGACCCCGCGTGGGCTGCGACGCGATGAGCAGACGCAGCGGCCGCGACATCTCGCGGGCGAGGACGACCTTCTGCTGGTTGCCGCCCGAGAGCGTGCCGGCCGGCACCTGGACCGTCTGGGTGCGGACGTCGAACTCGACGACGCGCTGCTCGGCGTTCTCCCGGATGGCGCCCCTGTTCAGCGCCCCGGCGCGCGCGAAGGGCGCCCGGTCGAAGAGGTCGAGGACGAGGTTCTCCTCGACCGAGAACGTCCCGACGATCCCGTCCGTGCTGCGGTCCTCCGGGACGTAGCCGACGCCGGCCTCGAGGACCTGGGCGACGTTGCGGCCCACGAGCTCGTTCCCGTCGAGCAGGATCGAGCCCGCGACGGGCTTGCGCAGCCCGACGATCGTCTCCGTGAGCTCGGTCTGACCGTTGCCCTGGACGCCCGCGACGACGAGGATCTCGCCGCGCGCGACGTCGAGGCTCACGCGATCGACGACGGCCGTGCCGACGTCGTCCATGACGGTGAGATCGTCGACCCGGAACGTCGCGTCGCCAGGCTCGGCGGGCGTCTTGTCGACGCCGAGCGAGACCGACCGGCCGACCATGAGGGACGCGAGCTCGGTCTCGCTCGCGCTCGGGTCGGCCGTCCCGACGACCTTGCCGCGGCGGATGACGGTGATGCGGTCCGCGACGGCGCGCACCTCGCGCAGCTTGTGGGTGATGAAGACGATGGAGGTCCCGGCCTCCTTGAGCTGGCGCATGATCGCGATGAGCTCGTCGGTCTCCTGCGGGGTCAGCACCGCCGTCGGCTCGTCGAGGATGAGGACCCGTGCGTCACGGGAGAGCGCCTTGATGATCTCGACGCGCTGCTGGACGCCCACGGGGATGTCCTCGACCATGGCGTCCGGGTTCACCTCGAAGCCGAACCGGTCCGAGATCTCCTGGACCAGGCTCCGTGCCCGGCGCGCGTCGATGAGGCCCGCGCCCTTCACGGGCTCGTGGCCGAGCGCCACGTTCTCGGCCACGGTGAAGACCGGGACGAGCATGAAGTGCTGGTGGACCATGCCGATGCCCGCCGCCATCGCGTCGCCGGGCCCGGTGAACGCGACCGGCACGTCGTCGACGAGGATCTCGCCGTCGTCCGGGTCGTACAGCCCGTAGAGCACGTTCATGAGCGTGCTCTTGCCCGCGCCGTTCTCCCCCAGGAGGGCATGGATCTCGCCTGGCTCGATCACCAGGTCGATGTGGTCGTTCGCGACCAGGGACCCGAACACCTTCGTGATCCCGCGCAGCTCCAGCTTCACCGGCCGGCCTCTCTGAGAACAGGGAACTCCATCGAACCGCACTTCCGTCGTGTCGTCGCCTCATGACGACGGTGGCCCGGGCGGGTTCGCCCGGGCCACCGTCATCGAGCTGTCACGGGGTGTTGGTCGACTCCACGACCAGGTCACCGGCGATGATCTGCTCCTGGTACTGGGCGAGCTGGTCCTGCAGCTCGGCCGGCACCGCATCCTCGAAGTCGTGGAACGGGGCGAGGCCCACGCCCTCGTTCTCGAGGGTGCCCACGTAGGGCTCGTTGGTGAAGTTGCCGTCGACCGACTCGCTCACCGTATCGAAGACCGCCGGGCCGATCCGCTTCATCACCGAGGTGATGATGATGTCGCCGTACTCGGTCGTGAGGAAACCGTCCGAGTCGACCCAGATGATCTTCGCGCCGGCGCCCTGGGCGGCGGCAGCCGCACCGAGGCCGACCGGGCCCGCGACGGGCATGATGATGTCCGCGCCCTGGTCGATGAAGCCCTGGGCGAGGTTCTGGCCGTTGGCCTGGTTCTCGAAGTCGCCGGTGAAGGAGCCGGTCTGGGCCTCCTTGTCCCAGCCGAGCGCCTGCACGGCGGTGCCGTTGTCCTCGTTGTACTTCGCGACGCCGTCGACGAAGCCGTCCATGAAGATCATGACGGACGGGATCTGGATGCCGCCGAACGTCGCGACCGTGCCCGTCTCGCTCATGCCCGCGGCGAGGTAGCCGGCGAGGAACGCGGCCTCGGCCGTGTTGAACAGGATGGGCTTGGCGTTGTCGAGCTCGACGGGCGCGAAGTCGGCGTCCGAGAACGCCGAGTCGATCAGCGCGAAGCTCGTGTCGGGGTTCGCCTCGGCCGCCGCCTGGATCGGGTCCTCGAGGAGGAAGCCGACACCGATGACGAGGTTGCAGCCCTGCTGGACGAGGTTGTCGATGTTGGGCGCGTAGTCCGTGTCGGCGGACGACTCGACCTCGATGGCCTCGATCCCGAGCTCCTCCTCGGCCTGCTCCAGACCCTCGAACCCGGCCTGGTTGAAGGACTGGTCGTCGAACCCGCCCGCGTCGGAGACCATGCACGCGGAGAAGTCGGAGTTGCCCCCGGCCGTGTCCTCGCCGCCGCCGGTCGTCTCGTCGTCCTCGGGTGCGGCGCCGCACGCGGCCAGCGCCAATGCGGCGACCGCCGCGAGCGCGGTGACCTGAGTCGCTCTCTTCACCTGATAGCTCCTGTCGTTCTCGTAGCAGGGCCGCGCAGGGAGGGACCCCTGGGCCCTCCCGAGCACCGTTGCACGGGAGGGCCGGTCCGTCGGCCTCTATACGACCGAACACTAATCAGCCTCAGGGGCCCCGCACGTTACTTGCCGGTAACGGGCCTGCTTCGTTATCCAAGCGTCACTTTGCGTCTGAGGCGTGACACACCCCTGTCCACGAGTCGGGACCGCGTCACCCAGCGCCTGCAGCGACGCGCGCGAGCAGCCGCACGCCGGCGTCGACGGCGCGCTCGTCGACCTGCAGGTCGCCCTGGTGGATGTCGTAGCTGCGCCCGCCCGGGGTGCGTGTCCCGAGCCGGGCCATCGCGCCGGGCACCTTCGTGAGGTACCACGCGAAGTCCTCGCCCCCGAGCGACTGCTCGGTGAGCAGGACCGAGTCCGGGCCCAGCACGTCGCGCGCCGCGGCCTCCAGCACGCCCGTGCAGCGCTCGTCGTTCTCGACCGGGGGCACACCGCGCTTGTGGTGCACGGTCACCTCGACCTCGTACGGCGCGACCACCTGCTCGACGGCGTCGTGCAGCACCTGACCGGCGAACTCCCACGCGCGCACGTCGAGGCAGCGCAGCGTGCCGCGCACGGTCCCGGTGCTCGGGATGGCGTTGTGCGCCGAGCCCGCGTGCACCGCGCCCCACGTGAGGTTGACCCCCGAGCGCGGGTCGAGGCGGCGGCCGAGGACGGCGGGCACCTGCGTGATGACCTGGCCGAGCGCGTACACGACGTCCCCCGTCAGGTGCGGGCGCGACGTGTGGCCGCCCGGCGACGCGATCGTCACCGACACCTCGTCGGACGCGGACGTGATGGGCCCGATGCGCGTGCCGATCTGCCCGACGTCAGCCTTCGGGTCGCAGTGCACGGCGTAGATCTCGTCCACGCCGTCGAGCCCGCCGGCGGCGAGCACGTCGAGCGACCCGCCCGGCTGCACCTCCTCGGCCGGCTGGAAGATCAGGCGGACACCGCGGCGCAGACCACCCTGCGCGTGCAGGTCGGCGAGCACGAGCCCGGCACCCAGCACCACGGCCGTGTGCACGTCGTGCCCGCACGCGTGCGCGACCCCCGGCACGGTCGACGCCCACGGCAGGGCGCACCGGTCCTGGAGAGGCAGGGCGTCGAGGTCGGCACGCAGGGCGACACGACCGGGAGCCACCACGACCTCGTCCTCGGTGCCGGGCAGGACCTCGCCCGGCTCCGGGCCGACGTCGCACACGAGCCCCGTGCCGGGCAGGAGCCGAGGTTCGAGGCCCGCGGCGCGCAGCCGCTCGGCGAGCAGCGCCGTCGTGCGCGTCTCCGCACGCGAGACCTCCGGGTGCGCGTGGATGTCACGACGGATCGCGACGAGCTCGTCCGCGTGGCGCGCGGCGGCCGCGGCGATCCGCGCGGCGAGGGTCACGTCGGCGCTCACAGCAGCTCGTCCAGCCCGAGCTCGCGCACCGTGTCGACCATGGCCTTGACCTGCTGCGCCCGGGCGCGCGTCGTCACGAGGAGGGCGTCGGGCGTGTCCACCACGACGACGTCGTCCAGGCCCAGGACGGTGACGACCCGGTCGCTCGCGGGCACCACGACGGAACCCGCGCTCTCCTTGCGCACGACCTTCCCGGTGTCGCCGAGCACCTTCGACCCGGCGCCGTCCACGGACGGCAGGAGCGCGGCGAGGGAGTTGAAGTCCCCGACGTCGTCCCAGCCGAACGTGCCGGGCACGACGGCGACCCCGCCGACCGCGGCGACGGGCTCGGCCACCGCGTGGTCGATGGCGATCTTCTCCAGGGCGGGCCAGGTCTCACGCAGCACGCGCTCCCGCTCCGGGCCGTCCCAGGCAGCGGCCACGGCCCGCAGGCCGTCGTGCAGCTCCGGGCGCTGGTCGGCGAGGTGCCCCAGCAGCACCGACGACCGCACGATGAACATGCCCGCGTTCCACCGGTACTCGCCCGAGGCGAGATAGCTCTGCGCGGTGGCGGCGTCGGGCTTCTCCGTGAAGCCGCGCACGTGCTGCGCGCTCGGCGCGCCCTCCACGCCCAGCGGCTCACCGCTGTGCACGTAGCCGAACGCGGTGGACGGCCGCGAGGCCGCGATCCCGATCGTGACGACGTACCCGGCGCGGGCGGCCTCCACCGCCTCGCGCACCGACGCCTCGAACGCGTCCTGACCGCGGATCACCTGGTCCGCCGCGAACGACCCCACGACGACGTCGCCGTGCCGCTGCTCGAGGACCGCGGCCGCGAGCCCGATCGCGGCCATGGAGTCCCGGGGCGAGGGCTCCGCGAGCACGTTGTCGACGGGCAGCCCGGGCAGCTGCGTGCGCGCCGACGCGACGTGCCGCTCCCCCGTGACGAGCACGATCCCGTCCGCCCCCGCGAGGGGAGTCAGACGGTCGACCGTGGCCTGGAGGAGCGAACGCCCGGAGCCGGTGAGGTCCAGCAGGAACTTGGGCGACCCGGCGCGCGAGAGCGGCCACAGCCGCGTGCCGGCGCCCCCCGCGGGGACGACGGCGTGGAACCCCGGGATGGGCGTCACGGCAGGGCCGGAGGGGCTGCCAGAAAGGCTGCCGACGGGCGAAGGAGGCGAGGAGGCCATGGGGGCAGCATAGTGAGGCCCGGAGTTCCCCAGCGGGCTGTGGGATCAGTCACAAACACGCCGCGCGAGGCCGTCGGACGCCGTCCGGCGGTCCTCATCATGACGCCGATGTCACTATGGTGGAAGCCCTGAGACCGATGCCGACGACGGCCGCTCGCCTCGGACGGAGGAAGGTCCGGGTCGTGACCGAGACCCGACATCTCCCCCTGATCTCGCCACAGGAGGCCCCCAAAGTGCCCAGTGCACCAGCCGGCACGCTCTACCGCGGCCGCGAAGGCATGTGGTCGTGGGTCGCGCACCGCGTGACCGGCGTCCTCATCTTCTTCTTCCTGCTCGTCCACGTGCTCGACACGGCACTGGTACGGGTCTCGCCCGAGGCGTACAACGCCGTCATCGGCACGTACCAGACGCCGATCATGGGGATCGGCGAGGTCGGCCTGGTCGCCGCGATCGTGTTCCACGCGTTCAACGGCATCCGCATCATCCTCGTCGACTTCTGGGCCAAGGGCCCGAAGTACCAGCGGACGATGCTGTGGGTCGTCGTCGGGCTCTTCGTCGTGACGATGGCCGGCTTCCTGCCGCGTCACCTCATGAACGTCTTCGGAGGGGGGCACTGATGGCCGCCGCACCCACGGTGGAGGTCGCCGCGCCGCGCGACCCGTACAAGCGCCAGAAGGCCACGCGCAGCAACTACGAGCTGTACAGCTGGATCTTCATGCGCGCGTCCGGCGTCGTGCTCATCGTCCTCATCTTCGGGCACCTCTTCGTCAACCTCATGGTCGGCGAGGGCGTGCACGCGATCGACTTCGGCTTCGTCGCCGGCAAGTGGGCCTCGCCGTTCTGGCAGATCTGGGACCTGCTCATGCTGTGGCTGGCCATGTTCCACGGCACGAACGGCGTGCGCACGATCATCAACGACTACGCCGAGCGTGACGGCACTCGCCTCGTCCTCAAGCTCGCCCTCTACCTCGCGTTCACGATCGTCACGGTCCTCGGCACGCTCGTGATCTTCACGTTCGACCCGTGCCCCGCGAACGCACCCGCCGAGCTCCTCGCGTCGTTCTGCACGGCCTGACCTCGCCCCACCCCCTCGCTCCACCCGCTCTCTCCCAGGAGGCATCGACCCCGATGCAAACCCATCAGTACGACGTCGTCATCGTCGGCGCAGGCGGCGCCGGGATGCGCGCGGCGCTGGAGTCGTCCGGCAAGGTCCGCACGGCCGTCATCTCGAAGCTGTACCCCACGCGCTCCCACACGGGCGCCGCGCAGGGCGGCATGTGCGCCGCGCTCGCGAACGTGGAGGAGGACAACTGGGAGTGGCACACGTTCGACACGGTCAAGGGCGGTGACTACCTGGTCGACCAGGACGCGGCCGAGATCATGGCCAAGGAGGCCATCGACGCGGTCCTCGACCTCGAGCGCATGGGCCTGCCGTTCAACCGCACGCCCGAGGGTCGCATCGACCAGCGCCGGTTCGGCGGGCACACCCGCAACCACGGCGAGGCCGCGGTGCGCCGCTCGTGCTACGCCGCTGACCGCACCGGGCACATGATCCTCCAGACGCTCTACCAGCAGTGCGTCAAGCAGGACGTCGAGTTCTTCAACGAGTTCTACGTCCTCGACCTCATCACGGACCACGACCTCGCCGCCGGGGAGATCGCCGACGACGAGACGGTCACCGCGACCGGCGTCGTCGCCTACGACCTGGCGACCGGCGAGATCCACGTGTTCCAGGCGAAGGCGATCATCTTCGCGACCGGAGGCGCGGGCAAGATCTTCAAGACGACATCCAACGCGCACACGCTCACGGGTGACGGCATGGCGCTCGCCTACCGGCGTGGTCTACCGCTCGAGGACATGGAGTTCTTCCAGTTCCACCCGACAGGTCTCGCAGGCCTCGGGATCCTCCTCTCGGAGGCCGCCCGCGGCGAGGGCGGCATCCTGCGCAACTCCGACGGCGAGCGCTTCATGGAGCGCTACGCGCCCACGATCAAGGACCTCGCGCCGCGCGACATCGTCGCCCGCTCGATGGCCAACGAGGTCCGCGAGGGCCGCGGCGCCGGCCCGAACAAGGACTACGTCCTGCTCGACCTCACCCACCTCGAGCCCGCGCACATCGACGCGAAGCTCCCGGACATCACCGAGTTCGCGCGGACCTACCTCGGCATCGAGCCGTACACCGAGCCCGTGCCCGTCTACCCGACCGCGCACTACGCGATGGGTGGCATCCCGACCAACGTCGACGCCGAGGTGCTGCGCGACAGCAGCCACGTCGTCAAGGGCCTGTACGCCGCCGGCGAGGTCGCGTGCGTGAGCGTCCACGGCTCGAACCGCCTGGGCACCAACTCGCTCCTCGACATCAACGTCTTCGGCAAGCGCGCCGGGCGCACGGCCGCCGCCTACGCGGCCACCGCGCAGTACTCGGAGCTGCCCGAGAACCCCGCGGCCGCCGTGATCGCCCAGCTCGAGGAGATGCGCAACCGTCCCGACGGCGAGCGCGTCGCCGAGGTGCGCAAGGCGCTCCAGGAGACGATGGATGCCAACGCGCAGGTGTTCCGCACCGGCGAGTCGCTCGACCAGGCGCTGGCCGACATCCGCGACCTGCAGAAGCGGTACAAGAACGTCTCCGTCCAGGACAGGGGCCGGATGTTCAACACCGACCTGCTCGAGGCCATCGAGCTCGGGTTCCTCCTCGACATCGCCGAGGTCACCGTCGTCGCCGCGATCAACCGCAAGGAGTCGCGCGGGGGTCACTACCGCGAGGACTACCCCGACCGCGACGACGCCCACTACATGCTGCACACGATGGCCTACCGACGTCCCACCTCTGCGAGCGACGTCGCCGACGGCCACGTCGCCGGGTACTTCGACCACGTCGAGTCCTTCGACGGCTACAAGGTGGCCCTCGGATCGAAGCCCGTCACCCAGACCCGGTACGAGCCCATGGAGCGGAAGTACTGATGACTGCCACACTCGAGAGCCCGGTCGCCCCCGAGGCCAAGGCCGGCGAGATCCCCTCGTTCGAGGTCACGCTCCGCATCCGGCGCTACTCCCCCGAGACGGAGCACGGCGAGGACGCGTACTGGGACGAGTTCACCGTCCTCGCGCACGGCACCGACCGCGTGCTCGACGCCCTGCACAAGATCAAGTGGGAGCACGACGGCTCGCTGACGTTCCGCCGCTCGTGCGCGCACGGCGTCTGCGGCTCCGACGCGATGCGTATCAACGGCCGCAACCGCCTCGCGTGCAAGACGCTGCTCAAGGACGTCAACCCCGACAAGCCCATCACGGTCGAGCCCATCAAGGGCCTGCCCGTGGTCAAGGACCTCGTCGTGGACATGGAGCCGTTCTTCGCGTCCTACCGCGAGATCATGCCGTTCCTCATCACGTCCGGGAACGAGCCGAGCAAGGAGCGCATGCAGTCCGCCGAGCAGCGCGAGCGCTTCGACGACACCACCAAGTGCATCCTGTGCGCCGCCTGCACGTCGTCCTGCCCCGTGTTCTGGACCGACGGCCAGTACTTCGGTCCCGCCGCGATCGTCAACGCGCACCGCTTCATCTTCGACAGCCGCGACGAGGGCGCCACGCAGCGCCTCGAGATCCTCAACGACAAGGAGGGCGTGTGGCGCTGCCGCACGACCTTCAACTGCACCGAGGCCTGCCCCCGCGGCATCGAGGTCACCAAGGCGATCCAGGAGGTCAAGCGCGCGATGATCACGCGCGCCTTCTGAGCCGCTACCTGTTCCTCACGAGGGGCGCCGACTCGAACCGAGCCGGCGCCCTTCGTCATGTCGCCCGGCTGACGGCCAGTTGCCGAACGGTCGGGCCGGGCGACGGACTTGTGGTCGGGCTGGGTGGTCGGGGCGGGTGGCGCGCACGGGCTGCCGCGCCGTCGCCCCGGTCGTTCGTCCTCGCTCCTGGGAGCACGGCTCTGACGCCCTTCGCACACCACCCACCCCGACCCGGCTCCGTCCCACCCCGCACGTCGGCCCACCCAGCCAGCCCGACCCGGCGCTGGCCAGTCCCTCGCCGGGTCGACCGTCGCGCAGGCTCGGAACCGTCCTCCCGGTGCCGGTACGCGGTGCGCCGACCGGTGGTCCCGCCGCCAGCCCCCGCGCTGTCAGCACACCACGTGCCCCAGCACCCGTACGACGCTGACAACCGCGTGCCACACAAAGTTGTCAGCGCTCCACCGGTCTCCCGGCCCGTGGAGCGCTGACAGGTCGGGCCGACCGCCACTCGACGTGCCGACCGGACCCGAACGCCGAACCCCGCCACGCGGGTCCTGCGGTGAGGGGCAGGACGAGCCGTGGGGGCGGGCCGTGTGCGAAGGACGTCAAGGCGCGCTCGAGAATGCGAGACGAACGACGGAGGTGACGGCGCGCCAGTCCGAGCACACAGTCCGCTCCCACCGCGGACCCCGGACTCGGGCGCAGCTGCGGACGCCCGGTTCAGCGAGGAAGGTGGGCGCGGCGGTAGCCGCGGACGACCGGGCTCCACGGCTTGCCGGCGCCCTGGCCGGCGCGGACACGCTCCTCGGACGACGGCATGGCGCCGACGGGCTGGACCGTGGAGACTTCCGCGGTGTGCCTCGCCGCGCGGGCGTGGCGTCCCTCGACCGGGTGGACGCCGTCGAGGACGGGGAGCTCGGGGCGCCCGTCGCGCGCGTGGCGCGGTCCGCCGGGCTCGGGGTCCGGTGGGCGCGGTGGGTCGGCCATCCAGGCGCAGACCGCGAGCAGGATCCGGGCCGTGAAGTTGACCAGGAGCAGGAGCGTGACGAGGACGGCGAACGAGCCGAGCAGCGCGTTGCGGCTCGCGGTTCCGGCGACGAACGACGACCCGAGGTAGCGCAGGACGGCGAACCCCACGGAGGCCGTGAGCGAGCCCACGAGGAGGTCGCGCCGTCGGACGGGCACCCCGGCGAGAAGGGTCACGACGACCACCACCAGCAGCGCGTCGAGCAGGACGCTCACGAACAAGCCCGCTCCGGTCACGAGGACGGCCTGCCCGCCGGCGAGCCCGAGCGCGGACATGACCCGGTTCCCGAGGCTCGTGACGGTGATGCTCGCGACCGCCGAGACGAGCATGGTCAGTGCCAGGAGGAAGAACCCGAGGAGGGCTCGCGCGCGGGCGAGCAGGGCGCTCTGCCCTACGTCGCTCGCGCCGAACATCGTCCTCACGGCACCCCGGAGGTGGTACATGAAGGACACGACGGAGAAGAGCAGCACGACCCCGGCCACGATGCTCGTGAGGCTGACGCCCGCCTCGGGCAGCAGGTCTTCCTCGGGCTGGATCACGCCCGGTGAGCCGTCGACCGCGATGAGACCCGGGACGAGCTCGTTGAGCTCCGCGAAGACGGCGTCCATGAGCTCCTGGCGACCGCCGAGCACCTGCATGAAGATCGTGTACCCGATCGTCAGCGCGGCGAAGAGCGAGAAGAGCGCCGAGTACGCGATGCCGCCGCAGAGCAGGGCGCCGCGCGCGTAGAGGTACCGGTACGTCGCGCGCCCCGGGCGGCTGTCCTTCCACCACTCGACGACGTCGTGCGCGCGCTGCGCCGCACGAGAGACGGTGCTCGGGGCGGCGTCGTGCGGCGTCACGACCCGAACCCTACGAGGGGTCCGCCGGCCCGGCATCCCCGGGCCCGGTGTGCGGCGGCTCCGTGGCCCCGGTGAGCGGGAAGAGCCGCTCGGGGCGCCAGACGCCGTCGTCGCCGTGCTCGTAGAGGGAGAGGCCCGTCACGTCGAAGCGCGCCTCGTACGCGGCCATCTCGTCGAACGCGGCGTCGAGCGCGTCGTCGGGGACCTCGTGGGCCACGGTCACGTGCGGGTGGTAGTTGAACCGCAGGTCCTGCGCGAGCGGCCCGGAGCGGATCGCGCTCTCGAGGTGCTCGCACTCCGCGATCCCCTCGACCACCTGGATGAAGACGACGGGAGAGACGGGCCGGAAGGTCGCGCTGCCCCGCAGGTGCACCAGGAACGGCGCGGCCTGCGCCGCGACGGCCTCGAGGTGGTCGCGCGCGGCGACGAGCCCGGCGGGGTCGAGGACGGTGGGCCCCAGGAGCGTCACGTGCGGAGGGATCGACCGCGCGAGCGGGTCCCCGAACCGGGCGCGGGCGTCCTGGAGCTGTGTCGCGTAGGGCTCGGGAACCTCGATCGCGATGCCGATCCGCACCTGGTCCGGCCCACGCTCCGGGAGGTTCACGTGGTCGGCCCGCCCGCGGGCACGAGTCCGACACGGTCGTAGATCCGGGCGAGCGTGCCGGCGGCGATCTCGCGTGCCTTCTGGGCGCCGCGCGCGAGCACGGCGTCCAGCTCGGCCGGGTCCGCGAGGTAGGCGTTCGCGCGCTCCTGGAACGGGGTGAGGAACTCGACCACGACGTCCGCGAGGTCGACCTTGAGGTGACCGTAGCCGCGGCCGTCGTACTCGGCGGCGATGGCCTCGACGTCCCGGCCCGTGAGCGCCGAGTAGATCGTCAGGAGGTTGGAGACGCCGGGCTTCGCGACCGGGTCGTAACGGATCTCGGTGCCCGAGTCCGTCGCGGCCGAGCGGATGCGCTTCGCCGCGACCTTCGGGTCCTCGAGCAGCCAGATCACGCCCTTGCCGTTCGACGACGACTTGCTCATCTTCGCCGTCGGCTCCTGCAGGTCGTAGATCTTCGCCACGGAGCGCACGATGTGCGCGTCCGGCACGACGGCCGTGCCCTCGCCGAACCGCGCGTTGAGACGCTCGGCGAGGTCGCGCGTGAGCTCGAGGTGCTGGCGCTGGTCCTCGCCGACGGGGACGAGCGCCGCGTCGTAGAGCAGGATGTCGGCGGCCATGAGGACCGGGTAGGTGAAGAGGCCCACGGTCGTGCCCTCGGCGCCCTGCTTGGCCGACTTGTCCTTGAACTGGGTCATGCGACCCGCCTCGCCGAAGCCCGTCTGGCACGACAGCACCCAGGACAGCTCCGCGTGCTGGGGGACGTGCGACTGGACGAAGAGCGCCGAGCGCTCCGGGTCGACGCCGCCCGCGAGATACTGCGCGGCCGTGCGGCGCGTACGCTCGCGCAGCTTCTCCGGGTCGGGGTTCACCGTGAGCGCGTGGAGGTCGACCACGCAGTACAGCGCGTCGTAGGAGTCCTGGAGAGCGACCCACTGGCGCAGGGCGCCGATGTAGTTGCCGAGCTGGAGGGAGTCCTCGGTGGGCTGCATCCCCGAGAGGATGCGGGGCCTCGTCGCTCCTGTGGTCCCGATCTGCTGCGTGGTCACCGGAACCGGTGCCGACCCGACGCCTGCCGACCCGATCTGTGTCGCCTCGATGGACATTGCCCCATTCTGACAGGTCGCCCGCCGCCGGAACGAATCGCCAGGCGTCGGGCGGGGGTCGCCGAGCGCGTCAGGTCGCCTCGTCGTCGAACGGCGCCGGGCCGCTCGGGACCGCCGGCGCGGGGGGCGGCTGCGTGGCGACGCGCTCGCGGACCGGCTCGTCGTCGAGGAGGGCCTCGCGCACGATGCGGCGGGGGTCGTACTGGCGGGGGTCGAGCTTGGCCCAGTCCACGTCCCCGAGCTCCTCGCCGAGCTCGGTGTCGACGCGGGCCTTCGCGTCGCGCAGGTACCCCCGCGCGGACCGGACGAACGAGCCGAGCTGCTCGGCGTATCCGGGCAGGCGTTCGGGCCCGATGATGACCACCGCCACGACGAGGAGCACGATGAACTCGGCCCCGTTGATCCCGAACACGTCGACAGACTACTCGCTCGTGGCCTCGTCGAGGACGACGCGGACGTCACGCTCCTGGTCGCCCGTGCGGACGCGCAGCGTCACCGCGTCCCCGGGCGCCTTGGCACGGATCGCGACGATGAGCTCGTCGGACTCGGTGACCGGCCTGTCGTCGATCGAGAGGATGACGTCACCGGGTCGGATGCCCGCCGCCTCCGCGGGACCGTCCGGTGTCACGGCAGGCGTACCGCCCTGGGTGTCGGTGGACACCTGCACGCCCTCGCCCTGGTAGCGCTGGTCGAGCAGCACCCCGATCACGGGATAGGTCGCGACGCCGTCCGCGATGAGCTGCTCGGCCGTCCGCCGTGCCTGGTTGGACGGGACCGCGAAGCCCAGGCCGATGCTGCCCGTCGCCGCGGGGCTCCCCGGCGGCTGGGCGATCGCCGAGTTGATGCCGACGACCTCGCCGCGGCCGTTGACGAGCGGCCCGCCCGAGTTCCCCGGGTTGATGGCCGCGTCGGTCTGGATCGCGTTGATGAACGCCGTCTCGGCGGCCGCGCCCGCCTGCACGGGCCGGTTCAGGGCGCTGATGATCCCCGTCGTGACGGTCCCGTTGAGGCCGAGCGGCGCCCCGACGGCCACGACCGGGTCGCCGACGAGCACCTCGTCGGAGTTGCCGAGCGCGAGCGGTACGAGGCCGGTGTCCTCGACCTTGACCACGGCGAGGTCGTAGTCGACCGTGCGGCCGACGAGCTCCGCCGGGCTCTCGTGGCCGTCGGCGAACAGCACGACGACGTCCCCGCCCTCGGCTGCGCCTGCCACGACGTGGTTGTTCGTCAGGATGTACCCGTCCTCTCGCAGGACGAACCCCGACCCCGTGGCGACGCCCTCCGCGGCCTGCACCTGCAGCGAGACGACGCTCGGCAGGACCGTCGCCGCGATGTCCGCGACCGATCCCGCCGGGCGGTCGGCGCCGGGCTCCACGCTCGCCGGCGGGAGCGTCGACGCGACCGTCCGGTCCGAGCCCTGGTCCAGCAACCGGTCGGCGGCGACGCCGCCGACGGCCCCCGCGACGAGGCCCAGGACGACGACCCCCGCGACCGCCGTGGGCCGCACGCCGCGGCGTGGTCGCGGCGGTACGGGACCCGCGACGAGCGTCGGGTCGACCGATCCGCCGGGTCTGGTCGGGGCGGGCGGCTCGGGCTCGCCGAAGGAGCGCAAGGTCTCCCACGGGTCGGCGGGCCGTGCAGGACCGTCGTTGCCGCGGCCGGACGTCGCACCGGGCGGCGGCGGGACCGGCGTCGTCCCGGCGGCCGACGCGTGCGCCGCCACGTTCGGCGGCGCACCGGGTCCGGGGTACGGGACCGGCGGCACCGGCGCCGACGGAGGGACCGGCGGCGCGCTCCGGTAGACCGACGGCGGCGCGAACGGGTTGGGGGACCCGTCCGGGCGCCCCGGAGAGCCGTCGGCGCCCTGCGGGCCGCTGCGAGGTCCGTCCTGGGGGCCGGTCTGGGGGTCCGTCATGAGGTGCCGAGCGCTCCTGTCATGGTCGTCCAGCCCCGGGAGATGCGTGCCGGGACCCCGGCATCGTAGTCACGCGCGGGGAACGCCGCCACGAGAGCGTCGAGCGTGGCCCGCTCCGTGTCGGCGACGACGTCGATGACGGTGTCCCCGGACTGCCACACGACGTGCCACGGCTCGTCGGACAGCACGTGGACCGTCCGCCCGTCGACGTCCCACCTCGTCGCGTCCGCGAGCGCCGCCGTGTCCAGGCGGCCCGCCTGCTCGCGGACGACGACCTCGCCCCCCGGCGCGGCGAGGTCGATCTCGAGCATCTCGCGGGTCGGGTCGTCACGGACGTCGACGAGGCTGAAGCCGGGCGGCAGCGCCGTCGGGCACGTCCACCCCCGGCTCGCGAGGGCACCGAGGACAGCCGCGTCGTCGTCCGTCGCCCCGGCCGTCGACGCGCCCGTGGCGAGCGGCGCGGCGTGCGCGAGCGCGGTGAGCGGGTCCGCCCGGTGGGGGTTCGGCGTGACGGTCGGGCTCTCGCCGAGCACGAAGAGCCCGACCGCGGCGACGCCCACGCCCCCGACGACGAGGCCGACGACGCGGCGGCGGAGCGCCCCGCCACGCAGCTCTCCGCTCCACGCGCCGCGCGGGAGCGCCACCGGCTCGGTCCAGGGCCCGTTCGCGGCGGGCGGGCGCCGCAGGGGGTCGTCGACGGCGGGCGGGATCTGCGCCGAGAGCGCGAGGAGTCGCGCGGCGAGATCGGGGGCGGGCTCGACCGGCCCGGCCGTGCTGAGCGCCCGCCGCGCGGCACGCGCCGCGGCGAGCTCGTCCGCGCACCGCGGGCACCCGGTCACGTGCTCGAGGGCACGCTCGCTCTCGGCGGGCGAGAGCTGCCCGTCGACGAGTGCGGAGAGGCGGGAGCCGAGGTGCGTCACGCGGCCCCCCGGGCCGACCCGGCGGCGACCGCCGAGGACTGGGACGCCGAGGGACGCGCGGGCGAGCCGGGGACGTCGTCGGACGCCGGCCGGTCCGCCGGGTCGCGGTGCGGGAGCGCCGCGCGCAGCTGCGAGCGCGCCCGGTGGATCCGGGACCGGACGGTGCCGAGCTTGATGCCGAGCGTCACCGCGATCTCCTCGTACGACAGCCCCTCGATGTCGCACAGGACGACCGCGGCGCGGTACTCCGGGGAGAGCGCGTCGAGCGCCCGCTGCACGTCGTGGTCGAGGTTGGCGTGCTCGTAGCCGCGCTCGGGCTGGGCGTCGGGCCGCGCCGGGTAGAGCCCGTCGTCGTCGCCCATCGCCTCCATGCGGATGCGCTGCTTGCGTCGCACCTGGTCGAGGAAGAGGTTCGTCGTGATGCGGTGCAGCCAACCCTCGAACGTGCCGGGCGTGTAGCTCGACAGCGAGCGGAACACCCGGACGAACGTCTCCTGGGTGAGGTCCTCGGCGTCGTGCCGGTTCCCCGTCAGGCGGTACGCGAGGCGGTAGACCCGCGCCGAGTGCTCGCGCACGATCTCGTCCCACGTCGGTGGGACCCACACCCCCGCGTCGTCCGTCCCGCCCGTGGTCGTCACCGGTCGCCTGTCGCTCACGTCGTCCATCGTCCCAGAAGAACGCCCGGCGCCCTGCGGCTGTTCCCCGCCCGCCCCGGACGTCCGCGTGACGTCCACGGCGCGCACACACACGCGCGCGTCCGTCGGACGGCGCGGCGTCGGGCCGGGGTGGGCGGGGGCGAGTACGATCCGAGGCAGCCGAAGGATCCGCACGACCCGTCCCGTGGAGGTACCGATCACCAGCGACGTCGGCACCCATCGCAGCGCGAAGGCCGCGAGCTGGGTGTACAGCGAGGAGTTCGTCCTGGAGGACGAGGTCCTCCTGCGTGCGCGCGACCGCGCCGCCGAGCTCGGCTGCTCGACGGTCCTGCCCGGCGTGGGCGCCGTCCTGCAGGTGCTCGCCGCCTCGCTCGCGGCGCGCTCGGTCGTCGAGATCGGCACCGGGACGGGTGTCGCCTCGCTGTGGCTCCTGCGCGGGATGCCCGCCGACGGCGTGCTGACCACGATCGACGCCGAGGTCGAGCACCAGCGCGCGGCCAAGGAGGCGTTCGCCGAGGAGGGCGTGCCGTCCGCCCGGACGCGGACGATCCCGGGGCGTGCGAGCGAGGTCCTGCCCCGCCTCACGGACGGCGCGTACGACCTGGTGCTCGTCGGCGCCGACAAGCACAGCTACCCGGAGTACGTCGAGCAGGGGCTGCGCCTGCTGCGTCCGGGCGGCGTGCTCGCCGTCGACGGTGCGCTGTCGCACGACCGCGTCGCCGACCCGGCCCGCCGGGACGAGGTGACGACGATCGTCCGCGAGGTCGGCCGCTCCCTGCGGTCCGACGACCGCGTCCTGCCCGCACTCCTGCCGAGCGGCGACGGGCTGCTGCTCGCCGTGCGGCGCTGACGTCCGTCAGAGCCGGTCGAGCGCCTCGAGCAGCAGCCGGGCGCCGTAGCCCGTGGCGCCCGCCGTCGTCTCGTGACGGTCGGCCGTCGCGCGCGCGGGACCCGCGACGTCGAGGTGTGCCCAGGGCACGTCGCCGACGAACTCGCGCAGGAAGAGCGCGGCCGTGATCGACCCCCCGCCGGGGTTCTCGAGGGGGACGTGCCGGAGGTCCGCGACGTCGGACCGCAGCGCACCCGCGTAGTCCTCGACGAGCGGCATGCGCCACACACGCTCGCCCGTCGCGTCGGCGGCGTCCTCGATCGCCGACGCGACCCCCTCGTCCGTCACGAACAGCGCCGCGTGCCCGCGCCCCAGGCCGAGCGAGGCAGCGCCGGTGAGGGTCGCGACGTCGACGAGCACGTCCGGAGCGAGGTCGCGCACCGCGTACGCGAGCGCGTCGGCGAGCAGGAGCCGTCCCTCGGCGTCGGTGTTCGCCACCTCGACCGTGCGGCCCGAGAACGTGCGCAGGACGTCGCCGGGGCGGTAGGAGGACGAGCCCACGTGGTTCTCCGCGAGCGGCAGGACGGCCGTGACGCGCCGGTCCGAGCGCGCCTGGGCGGCACCGAGCACGACCGCGAGCGCGACGGCGGCGCCCGCCATGTCGGTCTTCATGGGGACCATCGCCTCGCGCGGCTTGATCGACAGGCCGCCCGTGTCGAACGTGACGCCCTTCCCGACGATCACGACGTGCCGGGGATCGTCGGCTCCCGTCGGGAGCACGCCGTGGTCCCGCGGGTCGTACGTGACGGTGACCAGTCGCGGCGGGCGCGCCGAGCCGGCCCCGACCGCGAGGATCGCGCCGAAGCCCTCGGACTCGAGCTCGAGCGGGCCGCGCACGCGGCTGTCGAGGCCCAGGGCGTCGCTCAGCTCGAGTGCGCGGTCGGCGAACCACGCCGGGTCCTTGACGTCCGACGGGGTGTTGGCGAGGTCCCGGACGAGCCAGGTCGCGCGGGCCGCTCGCGTCGCGGCGTCGATCGGCGCAGCCGGGTCCGGGCGCGACGCGTCGGTGAGCAGCACGAGCTGCTCGGCGGGTGCGCCGGCCGCGGCACCCGTCGGGTCGGGGGCGCCTCGGCGGGGTGGCCGGTACGCGGCCAGGAGATAGCCCTCGACGAACGAGCGCACCTCGTCCGCGCCGGCGTCGCCCGTCACGGCGCTCACGACGCGCTCGAGCCCGCGCGCCTCACGGGCCAGCGCGGCACCCGCCCGCCGCAGCTCGGCAGGAGAACCGCCACCGACGCCGAGCAGCACGAGCCGTGACGGCAGACCCGCCCACCGGAGCCGGAGCGTGGACCCGACGTGCGCACGCGGCAGGTCGAGGCGCAGGACGTCTCCCGCGGCACCGCGGAAGCGGGGTCCGCCCGAGCGTTCGGCGAGCTCGGCGAGATCGATGCCGTACCGCACGGCGGCGTCGACCGTGCCCGACCGCGGCTGCAGGCCGTCCCCCGCCTCGTTCGCCGGGGCGACCGCCACCACGACGGCCGCGACCTCACCGTCGACGAGCAGCGGCGTGTCGCTCAGGCGGCCGTGGGCACCCACGACCTCCGGGAGCGGGGTCGGCAGCTCGAGACGGCCGGCTCCGTCGCGCTCACGTGAGGACAATCAGCCCACCACGGCCTGGAGCGCCTCACCCAGCTCGCTGGCCTCGGTCGCGTTGAGCTCCACCACGAGCCGTCCACCGCCCTCGAGCGGGACTCGCATGACGATGCCTCGCCCTTCCTTGGTGACCTCCAGCGGGCCGTCACCCGTCCGCGGCTTCATCGCAGCCATCGATGGCTCTCCATTCCGTTGTCCCGAGTCCACCCCGCGCACGCGAGGAGGGGCGTCCGACCTCGGACGACGCCCGCCGGACAGTCTAGTTCACCCGGACCGACGTCCCGGGCGCCCGGCGCCGCCCCTGATCCACCCGAGCCACGACCGACCGTCACGGTGGCCAGCCCGAGGGGGGCACGAGCCGCCACAGCGACCAGACCCACCATGCCTGGCCCGCGAGGAACACGACGGTGACCGCGCCGAGCCACACGCGCGAACGGGTCCAGCCGGCCGTGACCGCCGCGAGCGGGAAGGCCAGGACGAGGAACCGGACGATCGACGTCCCGGGCTGGATCGTCGCGACGAGGTAGGCGAGGTATGCGCCGGACCACGCGTGCATCTCCGGGCCGAGGCGGGCGGCGACGGGGTTGAGCACGAGCGCCGCCGTCGCGACCAGGACGAGGGCCAGGACCCACGGGCCCGCGCCGTCGAAGAGCCAGCGCGAGACGTCCACCCAGGGAACGAACGGGACCACCTCCGCTCCCCCGCGCCACGCCTCCTGCGTGCGGAAGTACGCCTGGTCGACGCCCGTGACCAGGCTGCACACCCACGGCCAGAGCAGCCCGCTGACCAGGGCGACGGCGAGGAGCCCTCCGAGACGTACGACGTCGGGGACGCGCAGGTCGCCGCGGCGCCACCGGGCGACGGCGTGCCACACCACGACCGCGGCCATCGGGAGCGCGACGGCGCGGGAGAACCCGAGCAGGACGATCGCGAGCGCCGCCCAGGCGTAGCGACGGCGCGCGAGGAGCAGCAACGACGTCGCGACGAGTAGCAGCGCGAGCGACTCCGTGTACGCGACCTGCAGCACCGGGCTCGAGGGGAACACGCTCACGAGCAGGACCGTCGCGAGCGGCAGCCCCGGCCGGCGCTCGACCGCCGCGGCACCCGCCGTCGCGACGAGGTGGTGGATCACCAGGACCGCCCCGGCGCCGCACGCGAGGGCGACGCCCGGCGCCAGCACGTCCCAGCCGAGACCCGTCTGCGCGTCGAGCGCGCGCACCAACGCCGGGTAGAGCGGGAAGAACGCCCAGACGTTCTGCTGGACCACGCCGTCGGCGTCGACGGGGAGGGTGCCCGGATAGCCGGACGCGAAGATCTGCTCGTACCAGCTCGCGTCCCACATGCGGGCCGTCCAGGCGACGTACGACGGCGCGGCGTCCGTCCAGAGGTTGGCCTCCTGCGACCGCGAGACCACCACGAGGATCGCCGCGCTCACGGCGCGCGCGAGGCCGTACACGGCGAGGACCTGCACCCACCACGGCCACGTCGGCGGGCGCAGCACTCGCACCCGCACCACCGGCTGGGACGAGGGCCGGCCTGAGGTCACGCGAGCCCTCGCAGCGCCGCCGCGGGCGGGGTCTCGTCGCGGACCGCGGCCACCAGGTCGAGCACGCGCCGGGTCGCGGCGACGTCGTGCGCGCGGAACACGCGCGCGCCCAGCCAGGCGGAGAGGGCCGTCGCCGCGAGCGTCCCCTCGAGCCGTTCGTCGGCCGGGAGGTCGAGCGTCTCCCCCACGAAGTCCTTGCGGGAGAGCGCGACGAGCAGCGGGAAGCCCAGCGCGGCGAGGACCTCCGTGCGCCGCACGAGGTGCAGGGAGTGCCACGTGTTCTTGCCGAAGTCGTGCGTCGGGTCGACGAGCACCGACGCGCGCGGCACCCCGCACGCGACCGCGCGCTCGGCGGCGGCGCGCAGCGTGGCCACGACATCCTGCACGACGCCGTCGCGCGGGTCGGCCGCGCCCGGCCGGGCCGGGTAGGCGACCCGGAAGGGGTCCGTGCGGGGCGTCGCCCCGCCCGTGTGCGAGCACACCACGCCGACGCCGTGCTCGCCCGCGACCTCGACGAGCCGCGGGTCGTGCCCGGCCCACGTGTCGTTGACGAGGTCGGCGCCCGCGAGCGCCGCCTCGTGCGCGACCTCGGCGCGCCACGTGTCGACGCTGACGAGCAGGTCCGGGAACTCGGTGCGAACCCTCGCGACGAACGGCACGACCCGGCGGATCTCCTCCGCGGGCGTCACCTCCGGGCCGACGCCCGCCCGCACGCCGCCCACGTCGACGATCTCGGCGCCCTCCTCGACCGCGCGCGCGACGGCCGCGAGCGCCACGCCGTCGTCGAGCTGACGCGCGCCCGCGTAGAACGAGTCGTCGGTGCGGTTGACGATCGCCATGACCGCCGGCCGGTCGAGCTCGCGCCCGCGCAGCACGAGGGACGTCCCGCGCGGGGGCACGCCGAGGGGCGGCAGAGCATCCGCCGGACCGCTCCTCGTGCGGCTCGCGACGGGCGGACCGGACGGTTCGGACGGGACGTGTGCGGGCATCGGCGCCGCTATCTCGTCAGCGCTCGTCAGCTCGCGTCGCCGGCGCTCGCGCGGGCGAGCTCCTCGGTCGCCTCGAGCTCTTCCGCGCGCAGCTCGGCGCCGCGCTCGCGCACGTAGGCCACCGCCTCGGCAGGGTCGTCGCACAGGTGCACGAGGTCGACGTCCTGCGCACTGATCATGCCGCGCCCGACGGCGGCCGACCCGGCCCACTCGAGCAGCCCGCCCCAGTAGTCGGAGCCGATGAGGGCGAGCGGGAACTCGGTGATCTTGTGCGTCTGGACGAGGGTGAGCGCCTCGAACAGCTCGTCGAACGTGCCGAACCCGCCGGGGAGCACGACGAAGCCCTGCGCGTACTTGACGAACATCGTCTTGCGCGCGAAGAAGTACCGGAAGTTCACGCCGAGGTTGACGTACTGGTTCATGCCCTGCTCGAACGGCAGCTCGATGCCGAGGCCGACCGACCGGCCCCCGGCCTCGTTCGCCCCCTTGTTCGCCGCCTCCATGATGCCGGGACCCCCGCCGGTGATGACGGCGAAGCCGTCCTCCACGAGCAGCCGCCCGACCTCCTCGGCGAGCGCGTAGTCCGGGTGGTCGGGCCGCGTGCGGGCCGAGCCGAAGACCGACACCGCGGGCCCGATCTCGGCGAGCGCGCCGAAGCCCTCGACGAACTCGCTCTGGATTCGCATGACGCGCCACGGGTCGGAGTGCACCCAGTCCGCGCTGCCGCGCGAGTCGAGGAGGCGCTGGTCCGTCGTCTGCCGGGGGATCTGGTCGCCGCGCAGCAGCACCGGGCCCTTGCGGTAGCCGGAGCCGGCCTGCGGCAGCCCCTCGTCGCCGCCCTCGCCCGACCGTTGGTCTCGCGCCTCGTCCCGCACCGTGTCGCTCATGGTCACGAGCCTATGCCGCGGAGGAGCCGGTGAGCCATGCGCGCAGCGCGTCGCGGCACAGCGCGAGCTGCCCGGCGGGGACGCGCTCGTCGTCCTTGTGCGCGAGCAGCGGGTCGCCGGGACCGAAGTTCACGGCCGGGACCCCGAGCTCCGCGAAGCGCGCGACGTCGGTCCAGCCGTACTTGGGGCCGGGCGCCCCGCCCGTGACGGCGAGAACCGCGGCCGCGAACTCCGCGGCGAGCGGGTCGTCGAGGCCGGGCCGCGCGCCGGGCGCCGCGTCGGTGAGGACCACGTCGAAGCCGGCGAAGAGCTCGCGCACGTGCCGCTCGGCGTCGGCGACCGAGCGCGACGGCGCGAAGCGGAAGTTCACCGTGACCACGCACTCGTCCGGGACGACGTTCCCCGCGATCCCGCCACGGATACCGACGGCGTTCATCCCCTCCCGGTACACGAGGCCGTCGACCTCGACCTCCCGCGGGACGTACGCCGCGAGGCGGTCGAGCACCTCGTGCGCGGCGTGGATCGCGTTGAGACCGGTCCAGGCCCGTGCCGAGTGCGCCGCGACGCCGGGGACGCGAACCTCCACCCGCAGGGTCCCGTTGCAGCCGCCCTCGAGCCCGGCCGCCGTCGGCTCGCCGAGCACCGCGAAGTCCGCCGCGAGCAGGTCGGGCCGGTTCCGGACGAGCCGCCCGAGCCCGTTGAGGTCCGAGTCGACCTCCTCGAGGTCGTAGAAGACCCACGTGACGTCCGGCACCGGCTCCACGAGCTCGGCCGCGAGCGCGAGCGCCACCGCGACCCCGCCCAACATGTCCACCGTGCCGCGACCCCAGACCTCCGCGTGGTGGCCGTCGCCCACCACGCGCGTCGGCAGGTTCGGCGGGTCGGTCAGCGGCACCGTGTCGAGGTGCCCCGCGACGACCACGCGGCGAGCGCGGCCCAGGTTCGTGCGCGCGACCACCGCGTTGCCGTCGCGCACCACCTCGAGGTGCGAGAACGCGCTGAGGGCCACCTGGACGGCGTCGGCCAGCGTGCGCTCGTCCCCGCTCACCGACGGGATGTCGCACACCGCCCGGAACAGGGTGACGAGGTCGCCCTCCAGGTCCAGCACGGGCGGGACGAGTGACGGAGTCGCGGAGGTCGTGGGAGAGGTCACCCCAGCACCCTACCGGCGGCCGATAGGGTGGTGCGCATGACTTCTGCGACCCACGCGACCACCCCCTCGGCGGCCGCGTCCGAGCCGCGTACGGCGTGGGGCTTCGGCCTGGCGACCGTCACCGACGACGGCACGACCCTCGACGTCTGGTACCCCTCGCCCGCGCTCGGCGCGGCGCCCCAGGACACGACCCTCCCCGCGTCCCTCGACGCGCTCGCGGAGCGCGACGACCTGCGCGGCGTGGACGTCGTCGTCGTCCGCACCGAGATCGACCTCGACACCGCACCCGCCGACACCGCCGACGCCTACCTGCGCCTGCACCTGCTCTCGCACCGCCTGGCCGCCCCGCACACGCTCAACCTCGACGGCCTGTTCGGCGTCCTGGTCAACGTCGTGTGGACGAACCACGGCGCGTGCGCGACGGACGGCTTCGAGGAGACACGCCTGCGGCTGCGCGCGACCGGGCAGCCCGTCACCGTCTACGGCGTCGACAAGTTCCCCCGCATGGTCGACTACGTCGTCCCCACCGGCGTGCGCATCGCCGACGCCGACCGCGTGCGCCTCGGTGCGCACCTCGCCCCCGGCACGACCGTCATGCACGAGGGCTTCGTCAACTTCAACGCCGGCACGCTCGGCACGTCGATGGTCGAGGGCCGCATCTCCGCGGGGGTCGTCGTGGGCGACGGGTCCGACATCGGCGGCGGCGCCTCGATCATGGGCACGCTCTCCGGCGGGGGCCGCGAGGTCATCTCCGTCGGGCAGCGCTCGCTGCTCGGTGCCAACGCCGGCCTCGGCATCCCGCTCGGGGACGACTGCGTCGTCGAGTCCGGCCTGTACGTCACGGCGGGCACCAAGGTCTCCGTGGTGGGGCAGACCGACGACGCCGGTGCGCCGCTCGTCGTCAAGGCCCGCGAGCTCGCGGGTCGCTCCGGCATCCTCTTCCGCCGCAACTCCCTCACCGGCGGCGTCGAGGCGGTCTCGCGCACGGGCGCGGGGGTCGAGCTCAACGCCGCGCTGCACGCGAACTGATCGACGCAGGCCGACCATGAGCACGCCCCGGCCCCCGCGCCCGCGAGGCGCGACGACCGGGCGCGCTCGCACCCGACGCCGCCCGCTGCGGGCCGCGGTCACCCTCCTCACGGTGACCGCGGTCGCGGTGGGCGGCGTCGTCGTCGCGCTCAACCGCCTCGACGAAGAGACCCCCGTCGCCGAGCGCTGCGCGGCGACCGCCGACGGTCGCACCTGGTACCTCTCCCTCACGCAGTCCGACAACGCCGCGCTCGTCACGGCGACGGCGGTCCGGCGCGGCTACCCCGCCCGTGCCGCCACGATCGGGCTCGCGACCGCGCTCCAGGAGTCGCGCCTGGTCAACATCGACTACGGCGACCGCGACTCGGTCGGATTGTTCCAGCAGCGCCCCTCCCAGGGCTGGGGCAGCGTCGAGCAGATCATGGACCCCGTGTACTCGACCAACGCGTTCTACGACGTGCTCGAGACGATCGACGGCTACGAGACCCTGGAGGTCACCGTCGCCGCGCAGGCCGTCCAGCGGTCCGGGTTCCCCGACGCGTACGCCCAGCACGAGCCGCGCTCGCGCGCCTGGGCCTCCGCGCTGACCGGCCACTCCCCCGCCTCCCTCACGTGCGACCTCGCGCCCGTCGCCGCGGTGGAGATCCCCGCCGACGGCGAGCCGACCGAGCTCCTCACCACGCGCGTCGCGCGCGACCTCGGCGAACTGCCCGTCGTCGTCGACGAGTCCGATCCCGACGGCGGCACGGTCGTCGTCGACCCGACGTCCCTCCCGACGGCGGCCGGCGACGGCGGCCCCGATCGCGCCGCATGGGCCGTCGCCCAGTGGGCGGTGGCGACCGCGGACGCCACCAACGTCGTCGCCGTCGACGTCGCCGACCAGAATTGGACCCGCGACGACCCCACCTGGACCACGGCCGACCCGGCCGCCGACGGCACGGCTCCCCCGCCCGCCCCGGGCACCGTCCGCCTCACGGTCGCGACGCCCGACCCGTCCTGAGGCTTCCGTCAGGCGCCTTGAGGGTCACCTCGGGCGCGGGTCACCCACTGTGGGTCGCCTCGGGTGTCGGGACCGGGGGCTGCGCGCGCGGTCTACCATCCGCGCGCTCGTTCCTCGCGCGCTCCCGCCAGGCCCACCACGACCGCGCGCGCAGCCCCCGATCCCTCCTGCACCACCTCACCCCGTGCGCCGATCACCCACCCGCGGCCCAGCCGCGCGCCGGGTCGCCGCTGCCGCCGTGTCGCCTCGTCGTGGTCGGCGTGCGCGAGACGGAACGCCCGGGCCTCACTCTGGCGACGCCGAGATAGCGACCCTGGGCCGCGGGCCGGGGTGACGGACCGACGAGGGAAGCCGGAGTGTCGACCAGGGTGACGTGCCCACGAGGGAGGGGGTGGGGTGTGCGGCGCCGGTCGTGGTGGGCCTGGCGGGAGCCGCGAGGAACGAGCGGCGGATGGTAGACCGGCGCCGCACACCCCACCCCCTCCCGAACGCGACCCGAACGCCCCACCCCCTCCCGGACGCGACCCGAACGCCCCACCCCCTCCCGGACGCGACCCGAACGCCCCGATACGACGAACGCCGCACAGCTCACCGGGAGGCGAGCGGCGCGGCGTCCGGGGAGGCAGGCGTCAGCGGTCGGAGACCGGGACGTAGTCGCGCTCGGTCTCGCCGACGTAGACCTGGCGCGGGCGGCCGATCTTGGTCTGCGGGTCCTTCATCATCTCGCGCCACTGCGCGATCCAGCCGGGCATGCGGCCCAGCGCGAAGAGCGGCGTGAACATGGCGGGCGAGAAGCCCATCGCCTTGTAGATGAGGCCGGTGTAGAAGTCGACGTTCGGGTAGAGCTTGCGCTCGATGAAGTAGTCGTCGTTGAGCGCGATCTCCTCGAGGCCCATGGCGATGTCGAGGAGCTGGTCCTTCTTGCCGAGGGTCGAGAGCACGGCGTCGGCGGACTTCTTCACGATGGCGGCGCGCGGGTCGTAGTTCTTGTAGACGCGGTGCCCGAAGCCCATGAGGCGGACGCCGTCCTCCTTGTTCTTCACCTTCTTCATGAAGGTGTCGACGTCGTACTCGGCGCCCGCGATCTTGTCGAGCATCGTCAGGACGGACTCGTTCGCGCCGCCGTGCAGCGGGCCGGACAGCGCGTTGACGCCCGCCGCGACGGACGCGTAGAGGTTGGCGTGCGACGAGCCGACGACGCGCACGGTCGACGTGGAGCAGTTCTGCTCGTGGTCGGCGTGCAGGATGAGCAGCTTGTCGAGCGCGTCGACGACGACCGGATCGGCCTCGTACTGCTGGTACGGGGTCGCGAAGGTCATGCGCAGGAAGTCGTCGACGTACCCGCGCGAGTAGTCCGGGTAGAGCAGGGGCTCACCGACGCGGCGGCGGTGCAGGTAGGACGTGATGGTGCGGGTCTTGGCGAGGAGCAGGACGGTGGCGAGCTCGACCGTCTCGTCGTCGAACGGGTCGAGCGACTCGGGGTAGAACGTCGACAGCGCGTTGATCGCCGACGACAGCACGGCCATCGGGTGCGCGTTGCGCGGGAACGTCCCCATGAACGTGCGGAAGTCCTCGTGCACGAGGGTGTGGCGGTTGACGCGCTCGACGAACGCCTCGAGCGTCGGGGTGTCGGGGAGCTCGCCGTGGATGAGCAGGTACGCGACCTCGAGGAAGCTCGCCTGCTCGGCGAGCTGCTCGATGGGGTACCCGCGGTACCGCAGGATGCCCGCGTCGCCGTCGATGTACGTGATGCTCGACTCGCACGACGCGGTGTTCATGAAGCCCGGGTCGACCGTCACCAGGCCGGTCGACTTGAGCAAGGAGGACACGACGATGCCGTCGTTGCCGTCGGTCGCCGCGACCACGGGCAGGTCCTGCGCCTGGTCGTCGACGAGGAGGCGGACCGTCGCCTGCTGTGTGGTGGTCATGGTTCCCTTCCTGCTGCTGCTCGCGCCGTTGCCGCGCGGTCGACCGTACCCCGCTTCACCCGCACGTGACCAATCCGGAACCGTCACGAGAACCCCACACGAATGTGAGGCACGTCACGTCAGCGATCAGGCTCCGGACAGTCGAGCGGCGGCCTCGTGAACACGTTCGTCCGTCGCGGTCAGGGCGACGCGCACGTGCCCGGCGCCCT
This sequence comes from Cellulosimicrobium sp. BMG9.22, assembly GCF_059159975.1. Lineage (NCBI taxonomy): Bacteria > Bacillati > Actinomycetota > Actinomycetes > Micrococcales > Promicromonosporaceae > Cellulosimicrobium > Cellulosimicrobium sp. BMG9.22. The sequence continues at coordinate 35,455 of NZ_JBZGBY010000024.1, forward strand.
GACGTCCGTAGAACGCTCCCGGTCCGACCAGTATGCCGAGGTCGGCGAGGTCCGACACGGTCTGCCAGCAGTCCTGCTCGCCGCCTCCGGCCGGCCGCGACCACAGGTACAGGCCCGCCTCGGAGTGGTCGATCTCCAGTCCCGCGGCGCCCAGCGCCCCGACGAGCACCTCGCGGCGGCGCGCGTAGACCTCGCGCTGTGCGGCGACGTGCGAGTCGTCCGTGAGCGCCGCGACCATCGCGGCCTGGACCGGGGCGGGGACGATCATCCCGAGGTGCTTGCGGGTCGCGAGCAGGTCGGCGACGAGCGCCGGGTCGCCCGCGACGAACGCGGCCCGGTAGCCCGCCATGCTGGACTGCTTGGAGAGCGAGTAGGTGACGAGCAGCCCTTCGTGCGAGCCGCCCGAGACTGCCGGGTTCAGCAGGCTGGAAACGCCGCTCGTCGCGTAGGGCTCGGCCCACGCGAGCTCCGCGTAGCACTCGTCGCTCGCCACGACGGCGCCGATCGCGCGGGCCGCCTCGACCACGCGCGCGAGGTGGGCGGCGTCGAGCACGCGCCCCGTGGGGTTGCTCGGCGAGTTGACCCACACGAGCCGGACGTCGGTCCGGCTGGCCCACGCGTCGACGTCGTCGGTCGCGAGCGCGGTCGCGCCCGCGAGCCGCGCCCCGACGTCGTACGTGGGGTAAGCCGTGCTCGGGTGCACGACGACGTCGCCCGACCCGAGGCGCAGGAGCGACGGCAGCAGGCCCACGAGCTCCTTGCTGCCGATCGTGGGCAGGACCGCGTCGGGGTCCAGGCCCGGGACGCCGCGGCGGCGCGCGAACCACCCCGCGACCGCCTCGCGGAGAGCCAGGGTGCCGTGCGTCGTCGGGTAACCGTGGGCGTCCGACGCCGCGGCGAGGGCCTCGCGCACGACCGCGGGCGTCGGGTCGACGGGCGTACCGATCGACAGGTCGACGACACCGCGCGGATGCGCGCGGGCGCGCTCCGCGTACGACGTCAGCGTGTCCCAGGGATAGGCGAGGCCGGAAAGATCGGCGAGTCCCACGTCAGGCGAGGCAGGAGGCTCAGGCCTGCGGCGGCAGGGCGGCGATCATCGGGTCGTCCTTCTCGATGAGACCCATCTTCGCGGCGCCACCGGGCGAGCCGAGGTCGTTGAAGTACTCGACGTTGGCGCGGTAGTAGTCGCTCCACTCCGTCGGGACGTCGTCCTCGTAGTAGATGGCCTCGACGGGGCACACCGGCTCGCACGCGCCGCAGTCGACGCACTCGTCCGGGTGGATGTACAGCGACCGCTTTCCCTCGTAGATGCAGTCGACAGGACACTCCTCGATGCACGCCTTGTCCTTGACGTCCACGCACGGCTGGGCGATCACGTAAGTCACGACCGGTTACCTTTCTGGATTCGTCCGGACCGAGCCCGGTTGAGGGGCGAGGTCACGACAGGGGCATGCCCGACTAGTATCGCTCAGGTCGGGCCGTACCCGACCATCACCGCCCAGCCCGTGGACGAACGTCACACGATCTCCGAGGAGCGCACACCGTGCCCGACGCGCCGTGGTCGTCGTGGGCGCCGGGTACACGCGTGGTCGTCCGCCGTCGCCTGCCCGACGACGAGGCGCGCGCCGCGGGCAAGCCGCTCACCGACGTCATCGGCGTCGTCGTGCGCACCACCGCCACGGAGCTCGTCCTCCGCGAGGACGCCGGCGGGAGTGCCCCGCCGCATCGCGGCCACGGTGCGAGGGACGGGGAGGCACCGCTCGTCGTCGTGCCGCTCGCCGCGATCGTGGCGGCCAAGCCCGTCCCGCCGCGCCCGCCGCGACGCCCGGCCTGACCAGGAACCCGCCTCGGGCAGGGCGTTGACCCGACGCGAGGGCCGAGCGCTCAGGTGACCGTGACGGCGTCGTCCTCGACGTCCACGACGACCTGGCCACGGGCGCCCGCGCCGGTGAGGGCCGCGCGCCACGCGCCGTCTTCGTCCAGCTGGACGCGTCGCGGCGCGTCGGAGGTCGGTCGTCCAGAGGCTCGGACCACGTCGGGGCGGTCGAAGAACTCCCCCACCGGCGCGTTCGACTCGAGCGCGCGGACGAGCTGCTCGAGGTCGCGCACGACGACGCGCAGCGCGGACGCGACCCACGCCGCGTTGTCCGTGACCATCGCCTCGGTCCGGCGCGGGTCCGTGCGCCCGACGCGCGTCGCGTCGCGGAAGCTGCCCGCGGCGAGCCCGAGCGCGACGTCGCGCACCGGCGCGTCGGCCACGACGCCGAGCAGCTCCGTCGCGAGCACGTGCGGGACGTGGCTGACGAGTGCGGTCGACTCGTCGTGCACGTCGTCGGTGAGCACGTGCACGGTCCCGCCGAGCGGACCGGTGACCAGCCGCAGGACGGTCGTGAACGCCGTGCGCGACGTCGTCTCATCGAGGGTCACCGCCCACCGTGCGCCCGCCAGCATCGCGGCGTCCGACGCCTCGAACCCCGAGTGCTCCGTCCCGGCCATCGGGTGCGCGCCGACGTACCGCGCCGCGAGACCGGCGGTGCGCACGGCGTCGCGCACCGCTCCCTTGACGCTCCCCACGTCGGTGACGACGGTCGCGCCCCGCACGTGCCGCGCCACCTCGGTCGCGACGGCCCGCATGGCGCGCAGCGGCACGGCGAGCACGAGCACGTCCGGCTCGTCGGCGCACAGGTCGGCGAGGTCGGTGGCGACCCGCAGGCCCGCGGCGCGCGCCGCCGCCCGCGTCCCGGCTGTCGCGTCGTAGCCGGTGACCGCGACCCCGTGCTCGTGCAGGAGCCGGGCGACGGAGCCGCCGACGAGGCCGAGGCCCAGGACCGCGACCCTTCCGGGCTCGCGCCCGGACCGCACGGCGCTCACCAGAGCAGCCCTGCCGCGAGCTCGTCGGCGGCAGACCCGACGCCGACGCTGCCCACCGGCACGTGCGCGGCGTCGACGTCGACGTGCGCCGCGTCGCGCGACTCGTCGAGCTCGCCGCGCGCCGGCACCACGCCGAGCGTCTTGAGCGAGTCGCCCGCGCGCACGAGGTCGTCCAGCACCGCGCGCACCGGCACGTCCCAGGGCGCGCCGTCGACCGTGACGACGAACACGTACGTGCCCGAGACGGCCTTGATCGGGCGCGTGATGAGACTCGAGAGGTTCACGCCGCGCTCGCCGAACGAGCGCGTGATGCGCGCCAGGACGCCCGGCCCGGTGACGACGGGCGTCACCGCGAGCATCGTGCGCCACGGGGTGTCACCGTCCTCGCGGGCGCGGGCGAGGATCCCCGCAGCCTCGGCCCGGGGCGCCAGGACGAGGAAGCGCGTGCGGGCGCCGGCGAAGTCCTCGACCGCGCGCTCGAACGTGTCGAGCCCGTAGAGCTCCCCGCAGATCGTCGGCCCGAGCGCGACCTGGTGCGGCCCGGCATCCCGGCACGCCGCGGCGTTGGACGCCGCCGGGAGCGGCCGTAGCCCGGTCCGGTCGACGAACCGCTGGCACTGCGCGAGACCGTGCGGGTGCGCGGTCACCTCGGTGAGGTCGCCGTGGCCCGGTCGCACGAACGCGTCGAACGAGATGTCGAGCACGACCTCGTCCACCGCGACGACCGTCGGGCTCCCGACGATCGCGTCGAGCGACGGCACGACGTACCCCTCGACGGTGTTCTCGATCGCGACGACGCCGCGCTCGTGCCGGCCCGCCGCCACGTGCGCGAAGACCTCGCCGACGGTCGTGGACGCGACGAGGTCGGGCGTCTCCGGCTGCGTGCGCACCCAGGTGGCCGCGGCCTGATGGGTGAACGACCCCTGCGGCCCGAGGTACCCGACGCGGCTCACGCGCGCACGGGGTCCGTCGGAGCGTCCGACGCCCGCACGTCCGAGGGCGCCACGGCCCAGCGCGGCTCCAGCGCGTCCGGCCCCGGCACGAACTCCTGGCCCGGCAGGACCGCGAGCACGCGGTGCGCGACCCCGCGCTCCGCGAAGCCGCGCACGACGCCGTCCAGCGCCGACGCGTCCGGGCAGGAGAAGGCCGTGAAGAAGATGTGCGGCCCGGCTTGCGAGCGGTGGCTGCGCAGGTGCTGCAGGTCGATGCCTGCCCCGGCGAAGAGACCCAGCGTCTGCTGGAGCGATCCGCGGTGGTCGTCGCGCGGCCCGAACGCGAGCCACACCTGCGCGCTGCCGTCCACGTGCGGGGCGGCGTCGCGCGACTCGAGGAGCCCGTACCAGACCGGCGCACCCTCGGCGAGGCGCTCGCTGCCCGGCAGCTCGACGAAGCCGAGCGGCCCGAGCGGACCCCGCGCGACGGAGCGCTCGACGACGAGGCTCCCGTCCGAGCCTGCGAGCGCGACGCGCTCCTCGAGCGTCGTGCGCGTGGGGACGAGCCGTGGGCTGACGCCCATCGTGCGCAGCACGTGCCGCCGGTCGCGCAAGCCCGCCTCGTCGATAACGACGTGGCCCGCGACGTCGTGCGCACCGACCGAGCGGCCGACCCACGCCCACTGCGCGGGAACCCCGACGGCGCCCGTGAGGACGAGCGACGGCGGAGCCGCGAGCAGAGCGCGCTCGAGCTCGTGCGACGGCTGCGCGGGGTGCCCGATGTGGACGACGGCCGACAGGCCGTCGATGCTCGCGACCGTCGAGAGCGTGGCCGTCGTCGACCCGAGGTCGAGCAGCGTCTCCGCGTCGGCGGGGTCGACCCAGCCCGCGCTGCTCGCTGCGAGCAACGCCTGCGCGCCCGACTCCCGTTCGCTGCGTCCGAGCATGTGCACTCCTCGTCCCGGCCCGCGCTCAGGGAGCGCAGACCACCTCGTTGTCCGGCTTGTAGGTCCAGCGGTACGACTCGTCCTTGACGAGCTCACCCGCGTGGTAGACCTTGCGGTAGTTCGTGATCGAGAAGCCGGGGCTGCCCGCGGGCGTGGGCTCGCAGTCCGGGCCCGTCTGCGTGACGGTCGACGGCTGCACGACGTTCGACTTGCCGCTCGCCGACGTCTCGACGTCGTAATGCTTGGTGCTCCAGACCGCGACGTGGAGCTGGCCACCGCCGACCCACGACTGCATGAGCACGCCGTACGGGGTGTCGTTCTTGAACTTCATGTCGATCGAGCCGACGTAGATGGTCGCCTCGCGCCCGGCCGGGTAGCGCTCGAACCAGTAGCTGTGCGGCCGGTGCTCGACGTCGTCGAGCCCGGCGAAGAACCCGGCGTTGTACGTCGTCGTCGCCATCTGCGACAACCCGCCGCCGACGCCCTCGGTGTGCCTGCCGTTCTCCACCACTCCCGCGGCGAAGTAGCCACCCTCGAGCGTGATCGGCGACAGCGTGTCCACGAGGGAGAACGTCTCGCCGGGCTTGACGAGCGTGCCGGTGACCTTGCTCGCCCCCACCCGGAGGTTCTCCGTGCGGATCGGCACGTTCGGCAGGGGCGTGGAGAACTCCGAGACCTTCTCCGTGACGCCGAGCGCCTCGAGCGCCGCGCGAGACTGCGATGGGTCGGACTCGACGAGCTCGACCGTGGCCGTGCGCTCGTCCCCGACCGCCGCCGTCGCGACGGCCGTCGAGATCGCGGCGGGGTCGATCGTCGTACCTGGCTCCCCGCCCTCGATCACGGGCACCCCGCCCGCGAACACGAAGTGCGCGTCGTCCGCGGCGGTGAGCAGGTCGTTCGTGCGCTCGACGACGGCGTCGACGAGCTGTTCGCCGTCGAGGCTCAGCACGAGCGCGCCGTCCGTCGCGGCGTAGGACGCCGCGCTGGCCAGCGCCTCCGGCGGGAGCTCCGGCTGCTGGCCGCCCACGGAGACGACGACGGGCGCGGACACGACCTTCTGCGCCTCGGCGAGCGCGGCGTCCGTCTCCTCCTGCGTGATGTCCGGCGCGACGGGCTCGGTCGGCAACGCGACCGGGCCGTCGGTGACGAGCCAGCTCGAGGTGATGATGTCGGACACCTCGTCCGCGACCAGGGCGGTCCCGTCGGCGGCCGGCGTGCTCGTGGGAGCGCCGTCGACGAACTGGACCGTCCCGTCGACGGGCGCCGCCTCGAGGCTGCCACGCAGCGTCTCGACCTGGGCGTCGAGCGCCGCGTCGTCGACCGCGATCACGGGCGCCTCGTCCTCGCCGCCGAACAGGTGCTCCCACAGGCGCGCCGGGTTCATCGAGAACGCCGTGAGCTCCTCGGCCGTCTCCGCGGCGTCGAACGACAGGCCCGCGGTCGCCGGGTCGAGCGTCGTGGACGACTCGCCCGCCGTGAGCGTGACGGGCTCCGCCGCGCGCGGGCCGAGCTCCGCCTCCAGCTCCTCCTGCGCGGCCGTGCGGGTCATCCCGCCGACGTCGACCCCCGCGACGGTCGTACCGCTCGGGACCTTGTCCGAGAAGAACCACTGGCCGCCCGTGTAGAGGCCGCCCACGACGAGCACGCCGATGCCGGTCCACATCAGGCCACGGGCCCACCCGCGGCGGGGCGGGTCCTCCTCGAACCCCTCGAACGGCGACGCCTCGCGCGAGTCGTCGGGCGGGACGGGCCCGAACGCGCCCACGAGCGTCGGCGTGCCGGCGGCCGCTGCCCCGGCGGTCGGGACGGCAGGAACGCGGGCCGGGCCGTCCGGCGTCGGCGTGGCACCGGGCATCGCGGCGCTCGGGCGGACCGAGGTGCGGACCACCGGGGCAGGACGCGCCCACGGGTCGACCGGCGGGATCACCTGCGTCGGGGCAGCGGGCCGCTCCTCGGACGACGGCGGGACCACCGGCACGGCGGCCGTCTGCTCGGCGTCACCGCCGTCGGTCGGAGGAGCAGGCTCGGTCGTGGGCGCGGAGGGCGCCGGCTCGGCGGGCTGCTGCTCGGCTGACGCCGGCTCGGCGGGCCGCTGCTCGGCTGACGCCGGCTCGGCGGGCGGCGGCTCGGCGGGCGGCGGCTCGGCGGGCGCCGGCTCGGCGGGCGCCGGCTCGGTCGAGCCCGACCCGGTCGAACCTGACCCGGCCGGCTGCGGCTCGTCCTGCTGTTCGGCGTTCGCCTGCGGTGAGGCGGCCGGTTCGGGGTCCGCACCGGCGACGGGGACGAGGACGGCGGGGACGTCCGGGTCGAACGCGAAGACCCGCGGGACGTAGGGCTCCTCGTCGTCCTCGTCGTCCTCGTCGTCCGCACCGGGAGCGGCCGCCGTGTCGACGGTCGCCGCCTCGTCAGCGGCTGCCGGCTCGGCGCTCTCGGTCGGCTCCACGGCGGGCTCGGTCTCGGCCTGCTCGACGCTCTCGGCCGGCGAAGGCGACTCGACGGGCTCGGTCTCGGCCGGCGACGGCGACTCGACGGGCTCAGTCTCGGCCGGCGACGGCGACGGCGACTCGACGGGCTCGGTCTCGGCCGGCGCCGTCGCCTCGGCCTGCTCCACGCCCTCGGAAGACTCGGTCGTCTCGACCGGTTCGGTCTCGGCCCGCTCCTCGTCGGCCGGAGCCGCGTCGTCGGTCCCGGCAGCAGCCTCCGTGGTGGACGACTCGCTCGCGGGCTCGGCGGACGCGGGCTGCTCAGCGGCAGCCGGAGCGGCCGTCGTCGCCGGGGTCTCGCGAGCGCCGGTCGCCGCGTCGGGCGTGGGCGGCGTCGTCGGAACGTCCTGGGAGGTGTCGAGATCGGCGTCTCGCTCGGTCGGCTGACCCATCCACTGTCTCCGTGACGAAAGGCGCGCGATGTCTGCGCGCTGACGAGGGGTTCGTGCGGCTGAGGGCCGCACGGCGAATTCTAGCGGGTCGGACCTACGCAGCCGGTCCGATTTGCCCGGTGGGGCGCTCGTGGAGCGCCGGACGGACCGCGCGTTCGCTGAACCACGAGCGCGGCAGGAACGCGACGGCCGCGACGGCCACGAGGCCGCCGTAGATCCACGCGTACCCGACGGGCTGGCTCGGCACGAGCACGTCGCCACCAGGGCCCTGCAGGGAGAGGAGCTGCACGACGACGACCCACCCGATCCCGTACCCGAGCAGTCCTGCCATCCCGCCCCAGGCCCGGGAGAGGACACCGGCCGCGAGGACCGCGAGGAGTGCGAGGACGAAGCCGAGCCCGAACCCGCCCGGGAGCACGATCCCGACCGGGGTCGCCCGGTGCGCCACGGTGCCGACGAGACCGACGATCGCGCCGATCAGAGCACACACCACCCCGCGGGCGACGAGCCGCCCCATCCCTGTCTCCACCGGCCCAGGCTACCGGGAGCCGGCGCCACGACCCGGGCCGAGCGGAAGAGCCCCGCGGGAGGGTACGTAGAACTCGTGTGAAGGGACGGGGGCGAGCACGTCGTTGCTCAGCGCGTACCAGCCGAGCAGCGGGCCGCCTCGTCCGGCGTCGTGCGCGGCGGTCACGTGCTGCACCTGGGTCGCGTGGGCGCGCATCGCGGCGAGCAGCTCGTCGAGCACGGGCGCCACGGGCACGGCGACGGCACCATTCAGAGTGGCGTCCGGGCGGGCGACCGGAGGGAGGTCCTCGGCAGGGTCCGGGAGGGTGGCCCTCCCCTCGGACGTCACGAGAGCCCGCACGTCGGCGTTCTCCACGAGCGCACGACGGGCGGCGCGCACGGTGCTCTCCGGCGCCACGACGCACCACAGTGCGGGCACGTCCTCGCCTGCCCCCGCGAGGAGCTCGAGCGCGCGGACCGTGACCTCGTGGGTGCGCACGTGGTCCGGGTGACCGTAGCCGCCGCCCGCCTCGTACGTCGCGACGACGGCGGGGCGGCGCTCGCGCACGACGGCGGCCAGGCGCTCGGCGGCCTCGTCGAGCGGGACGGCCACGAAGGCCCGGGGAGCGACCTGTGCGGCGGCACCCGCGACACCAGGCGCGGCCCACGCCATGCCGGAGTCCTCGTACCGGGCGGGCGCGACGTCGTCGGGCACGACCTCCGCCCGGGCTCCGGGATCGGCGCCCGGCAGCGGGACCGTGTCGAGGAAGACGTGGTCCGTCACGCCGAGCGCGGCGAGCGCTCCGGCGAGCTCGCCCTCGCGGTGCGCGGCGAGCGCAGGACCGTCCCCCTCGAGGTGCCCGACGCCGGTCCGGTGCGCGGGGGTGTCGATCACCTCGCCCTGCTCGCCGCGCGTGCACGTCACCACCGTGACGCGCTCCCCCGCACGAGCCCACGTCGCGAGGAGCGCGCCCGTGGCGAGCGTCTCGTCGTCGGGGTGCGCGTGGACGGCGAGCAGCCCGCCGTCGGGCACGACGACGGACGGCTCGGCCGGCTCCACGCTCACCCGCGGCGCGGCGTCAGGCGCGCTTGGCGCGCGACGTCGCGCGGGCCCGCTCCGTCTGGTCGAGCAGCACCTTGCGGATGCGCACGACCTCGGGCGTGACCTCGACGCACTCGTCCTCGCGCGCGAACTCGAGCGACTCCTCGAGCGTCAGGTGCTTCGGAGGCGTGAGGTTCTCGAACGTGTCGCTCGAGGCGGCGCGCATGTTCGTGAGCTTCTTCTCCTTGGTGATGTTCACGTCCATGTCCTCGTTGCGCGAGTTCTCGCCGACGATCATGCCTTCGTAGACCTCCTGCGTGGGGTCGACGAAGAACGAGCCGCGCTCCTGGAGGTTGATCATCGCGAACGGCGTCACCACGCCGGCACGGTCCGCGACGAGCGAGCCGTTGATGCGAGTCTCGATGGGGCCGGCCCAGGGCTCGTAGCCCTCGGCGATCGAGGACGCGATGCCCGTGCCGCGCGTGTCCGTGAGGAAGCGGGTGCGGAAGCCGATGAGGCCGCGCGCCGGGACCATGAACTCCATGCGGACCCAGCCCGTGCCGTGGTTCGACATGGTCTCCATGCGGCCCTTGCGCTGCGCCAGGAGCTGCGTGACTGCGCCGAGGTACTCCTCGGGGACGTCGATCGTCATGCGCTCCATCGGCTCGTGCGTCTTGCCGTCGACGGTGCGCGTGACGACCTGCGGCTTGCCGACGGTGAGCTCGAAGCCCTCGCGACGCATCTGCTCGACGAGGATGGCGAGCGCGAGCTCACCGCGCCCCTGGACCTCCCAGGCGTCAGGACGCTCGGTGGGGAGCACGCGCAGCGAGACGTTGCCGACGAGCTCGGCGTCGAGGCGGTCCTTGACCTGGCGGGCCGTGACCTTGTGCCCCTTGCCGCCCTTGCCGGCGAGCGGCGAGGTGTTGATCCCGATGGTCATCGAGATCGCTGGGTCGTCGACCGTGATGAGCGGGAGGGGACGCGGGTCGTCGGGGTCCGTGAGCGTCTCGCCGATCGTGATGTCGGCGATGCCGGCGACGGCGACGATGTCGCCGGGGGCCGCGGAGTCCGTGGGGACGCGGCTGAGCGCCTTGGTCTCGAGCAGCTCGGTGATCTTCACGTTCTGCAGCGTGCCGTCGTGGCGCGCCCACGCGACGACCTGGCCCTTGCGCAGCGTGCCGTTGAAGACGCGCAGCAGCGCGAGGCGGCCGAGGAACGGCGACGCGTCGAGGTTGGTGACGTGCGCCTGCAGGGGCGCTCCCTCCTCGTACACCGGGGCGGGGATCTTCTCGAGGATCGTGCTGAAGAGCGGCTCGAGATCCTCGTTCGAGGGCAGCTCGCCGTCGAGCGGCTGGTCGACCGACGCACGCCCGGCCTTGGCGGACGCGTAGACGACGGGCACGTCGAGGATCGCGTCGAGGTCGAGGTCCGGCACCTCGTCGGCCAGGTCGCTCGCGAGGCCGAGCAGCAGGTCGGTCGCCTCGGCGACGACCTCGGTGATGCGCGAGTCCGGCCGGTCGACCTTGTTCACGACGATGATCACGGGGAGCTTCGCGGCGAGCGCCTTGCGCAGCACGAAGCGCGTCTGCGGCAGCGGGCCCTCGCTCGCGTCGACGAGCAGCACGACGCCGTCGACCATCGACAGGCCGCGCTCGACCTCGCCGCCGAAGTCGGCGTGGCCCGGGGTGTCGATGACGTTGATCGTGATGCCCTCGGGCTCACCGACCGCGGCCGCCGCGGGACCGGAGTAGCGGACCGCAGTGTTCTTCGCGAGGATCGTGATGCCCTTCTCGCGCTCGAGGTCACCGGAGTCCATGACGCGGTCGTCCACGTGCTGGTGCGCGCTGAAGGCGCCGGACTGGCGCAGCATGGCGTCGACGAGGGTCGTCTTGCCGTGGTCGACGTGGGCGACGATCGCCACGTTGCGCAGGTCGGAGCGCACAGACATCTACGGTTCTCATTTCGTGGGGTTCGAGGGGGACGACGACCCGCCTGAGGCCGGACCCTGCCCGCCAGGGCTGGTCCGTCGGCGCTCGGGCCGTCTCCCGGGCAGGGCTATCCTACCGGGTTCGCGCCAACGCCTCCATGACGCACGTCACTCGCCACGGACCCGGCTCCACGTCTGCACGTCCTGGACACCTCCGTCACGACGACGGCGGCCCCTTGCGGCCGCGCCGCGCCAGGGGCTTCCAGCGGTCGGGACGGTCGGGGTACAGCTCCTCCCACTGCTCGGAGATGGACTCCGTGACCCGGCTGGTCACCTGTTCCGTCAGCACGGCACGCGCCTGGCGCCGCTCCGCGCGCAGGAGGGCGGCGTGCTCGACCCGCAGTGCCCGCACGGTCGCGATCGCCATCCCGATCATCACCACGGAGAACGGCAGCGCGATGAGGATCGCGGCGGTCTGCAGGGCCTGGAGCCCGCCCGCGAGCAGCAGCGCGATCGCGAGGAGCCCCTGGAGGACCGCCCAGAAGATGCGGCTCCACGTCGGCGGGTTCGGGTTCCCGCCGCTCGCGAGCATGTCGACCACGAGGGACCCCGAGTCCGAGGACGTCACGAAGAAGACGACGATGAGCAGGATCGCCACGGTGGAGAGCACGCCGGGCAGCGGCAGGTCGCCGAGGACCTGGAACAGGGCGGTGTCGGTGTCGACCTCGCCGTCGACGAGCATGCTGCCCGGCTCGGTCAGCTCGCGGTACAGGGCCGTACCGCCAAGGACCGAGAACCAGAGCGTCGTGACGATCGTGGGCACGAGGAGCGTCCCGAGGACGAACTCGCGGACCGTGCGCCCACGCGAGATCCGCGCGATGAAGACGCCGACGAACGGCGCCCAGGAGATCCACCAGCCCCAGTAGAAGATCGTCCACGACGACTGCCACTCAAGCCCTGCCGCACCTTGGAACGCCGTCGTGTCGAACGTCAGCCGGACGATGTTCTGCAGGTAGTAGCCGAGCGACTGGACCCACTCCCGGAGCAGGAAGAGCGTCGGGCCCAGGACGAGGACGACGACGAGCAGCGCCCCCGCGACGACCATGTTGCCGTTCGACAACCACTTGATGCCCTTGCCGAGCCCGGAGACCACGGAGAGCGTCGCCAGCGCCGTGATCGCCGCGATGAGGCCGATCTCGAGCGCGGTGCTCGGTTCGACGACGTCGAGGTAGCCGAGCCCCGCGGCGATCTGGAGCACGCCGAACCCGAGCGACGTCGCGACGCCGAAGACCGTCCCGATGACCGCGATCACGTCGATGACGTCACCCAGGCGTCCGCGGACCCGGTCGCCGAGCAGGGGTTCGAGCGCCCAGCGGATGGACACCGGACGACCCTTGCGATGGATGGAGTAGGCGAGCGATAGCCCCGCGACGACGTAGATCGCCCAGGCGTGGATGCCCCAGTGCAGGTAGCTCTGGCCCATCGCCGCCTGGGCGAGCAGCGCGTCGCTGCCCTCCACGCCCGGCTTGGGGTTCACGTAGTGCGAGAGCGGCTCGGCCACGCCCCAGTAGACGAGCCCGATGCCCATCCCCGTCGCGAAGAGCATCGCGAACCAGACCGGGAGCCGGAAGAGCGGTTCGTCCTCGTCCTTGCCGAGGACGATGTCGCCGAACCTGCTCAGACCCATCCAGAGCGAGAACACGACGAACGCCGCGACGACGATCACGTAGTACCAGCCGAACACGCCGATGACGTCGCGCTGGAGCGTGTTCATCACCGCCGTCACGGTGTCCGTGAAGAGCACCGCCAGCAGCACGAACACGAGGATGATCCCCGCCGCCGGGTAGAACACCCGGGGGTCCGGGCGACCCGTGCGCGGGCCGTCGTGATCCTCCGTGGCCCGCCGTGGCGGACCGGCCGCGGCGCTCCCGGCGGTGCGAGCAGCGGGCGCGTCCGGGCTCGGCCGTGGTACGTCGGCACCGTCGCCCGCGCGGGTCATGACACCCAGGCTTGCCGTGCGGGCACGGTCCGGCAACCGGAACGCCCCGGGGCGACCGTCGTCAGCCTGCTGACGGTGGTCGCCCCGGGGCGTCGGTCCGTGGTCGTCCTCGAGTCAGAACCCCGCGCCCGCGGTCGGCGGGGTCGCCCGCTCGTGGTCCATGTCCTCGCGCGCCGCCGCGAGTGCACGCTCCTCGTCGGCCAGCGCCGTCGCGCCGTCGTTCGCGATGTCGCGGGCGGCGGCCTCGAGCAGGGCGTCGCGCGCAGCTCGACGCTCGCGCTGGGCCTCCGGGTCGGGCACGGGGACCGCGGCGAGCAGGCGCTGGGTGTAGGCGTGCTGCGGCGCGTGGACCACCTGCGACGTCTCCCCCACCTCGACGAGCTTGCCCTTGTGCATGACCGCGATCCGGTCCGAGAGCATTTCGACGACCGCGAGGTCGTGCGAGATGAACAGGCACGCGAACCCGTGCTCGCGCTGCAGGTCGGTGAACAGGTCGAGGACCGTCGCCTGGACCGACACGTCGAGCGCGGACGTCGGCTCGTCGGCGACGAGCAGCTTCGGCTCGAGCGAGAGCGCACGGGCGATGCCGACGCGCTGGCGCTGGCCGCCCGACAGCTCGTGCGGGTACCGGTTGCGCATCGCGCGCGGGAGCTGGACCTGGTCGAGCAGCCGCTCGACCTCCCGGCTGAGCTCGCGACCCTTGGTGCCCTTGTGCAGCATGAGCGGCTCGCCGATCGACTCGCCGATCGGCAGTCGTGGGTTGAGCGACGACCCCGGGTCCTGGAAGACGATGCCCACCTCGGTGCGCAGCGGCTTGAGGTCCTTGGGCTTGGCCCCCACCATGTCGGTGCCGACGATCCGCAGGGAGCCGCCGGTGACCGGCAGCAGGCCGACGGCGGCACGACCGATCGTCGTCTTGCCCGAGCCGGACTCGCCCACCAGGCCGACGACCTCACCCTGGTGGATCTGCAGCGACACGTCGTCGACCGCGCGGAACGCGGCCTGACGACGGCGTCCGGGGTACTCGATGACGATGTTCTGCGCATCGAGCACGACCTTGCGGTCGTCGGTCCGAGCCTGCGGCGTACGGTCCGTGGCCGTGGTCGTGTGCGGCTTCGAACCCAGGTGCGGTACGGCATCCAGCAGACGGATCGTGTACGGGTGCTGCGGGCGCGCGAAGATGTCCGCGGACGTCCCGCGCTCGACGACCTGCCCGTCCTTCATGACCATGATCGAGTCGGCCATGTCGGCCACCACACCCATGTCGTGCGTGATGAGGATGATCGCGGCGTCGACGCGGTAGCGCAGGTCGCGGAGCAGCTTGAGGATCTCCGCCTGCACCGTGACGTCGAGCGCCGTCGTCGGCTCGTCCGCGACGAGCAGCTTCGGGTCGCACGCGAGAGCCTGCGCGATCATCGCGCGCTGGCGCTGACCGCCGGAGAGCTGGTGCGGGTAGGCGTCGAAGCGGCGCTCCGGCTCGGGGATCTCCACGAGCCGCAGGAGCTCGATCGCGCGCTTCTTCGCGTCGGCCGGGCCGACGTTGAAGTGCGTGCGGATCGTCTCGACGATCTGGAAGCCGACCGTGTAGACCGGGTTGAGCGCCGTCATCGGCTCCTGGAAGATCATGGAGATCTCCCGGCCGCGCACGTGACGCAGCGCGCCGTGCGACGCCCCGATGAGCTCGCGGTCCCCGAGCTTCGCCGAACCGCGCGCTCGGCCGTTCGGCGGCAGCAGGCCCAGCAGGGCGAGCGACGACTGGGACTTGCCGGAACCCGACTCGCCGACGATCGCGAGGACCTCACCGGAGTGGAGGTCGTAGCTCATGTCCGCGGCAGCGGGGTACCAGGACCCGTCGACGTAGAAGTCCACGCCGAGGTCGCGCACGGTCAGCACGGGGCTGCCCTGGCGCGCGGCCGGGGCCGCGGGAGACGTCTCGTTGGCCACGCTGATCAGTGTCCTTCCTGCTGGAGCGAGCGCGGGCGCTCGTGGCGCCGCGACTCTGCGAGCATGGGCGCATGGGTCCCACGCTGGTGTTCCGTTCGACGTTCGGCCGAGTGCTCACGGTGGCGACGGGCGTCGTCGCCGTCGCGCTGGTGGTGACCACGGCGTTGACGGGGGACCTCGGCGCCGTGGCGGGAGCCGCGGCCCCTGGAGCGCTCGTGACGTACCTCGTCTGGATGCTGTTCTGGCGTCCCGCCGTCGAGGTGTCCGACGGCGGGATCGAGGTGCGCAACGTCGCCCGCACGGTCCATGTGCCGTGGACCGCGTACGAGGGCGTCGAGACGCGCTACTCCCTCGAGGTGCGGTACGTGGGCGGCCGCGTGACCGCCTGGGCGGCGCCCCGCTCGAGCGCCTCGGCACGGTGGCTGCGCAGCTCCCGACGTCGACCGGTCGACCAGGCCCGGGTCGTGGCCGGGGCGAGCGCCGAGGCCGTGGCCGACGCCGTGGTGGACCGCCGCGCCAGGCTGGCCGCCGCAGGGCACCTCGACCGCGAGCTGCCGGGCGCGCCCGGCGCCCGCACGACGTGGCACGTCGTGGCGCTCGGCGTGCTCGCCGCGCTCGCTGCTGCGACCGTCGCCGCGCTCACGGCCTGAGCACCGCACGGAGGCGCCGCCCCGTCCGAGGGGTCGCGGACCCCTCGGACGGGCGACGTCGTGCGCGATCATCAGCGGGCCCCGGGCCCGTCGGCCGAGCCGGGAGCGTCCGCCACGACCGTGGCGGTCGGGCGCGCGACCCGCTTCGCCCGGGCCATCTTGCGCTCCGAGGGGATGCGCTTCTGCCGCGGGTCGAACGCGTCGCGCAGGCCGTCGCCGATGAAGTTGACGCACAGCGCGATCGCGACGATGAACAGGCCCGGCCACCAGAACAGCCACGGACGCGTCGCGAACGCCTCCTGGTAGTCGCTGATGAGCTTGCCGAGCGAGGTCGCCGGAGCCTGGATCCCCACGCCGAGGTAGCTCAGCGCCGTCTCGAGCAGGATCGCGGCGCTCATGAGCAGCGTCACGTTGACGATGATCACGCCGACGGCGTTCGGCAGCATGTGCTTGAAGATGATCCGCGAGCTGCTCGCCCCGGCGACGCGGGCGGCGTCGACGAACTCCCGCTCCCGCAGGCTGAGGAACTCGCCGCGCACGAGTCGCGCGAGCGGCGGCCAGAGGACGAGCCCGAGGAAGCCGCCGAGGATCAGGGCGTTGCTCCCGCCGGACAGCAGCGCGAGGACCGCGCCGATGACGATGACGGGCATCGTGATGACGAGGTCGGTGAACCGCATGAGCCACGAGTCGGCCGCGCCGCGGAAGTACCCCGAGAGCGATCCGACGAGCACGCCCATGAGCGTCGAGATGACTCCCACGGCGAGCACGACGAGGAGCGACGTCTGCGTGCCCTTCATGACGCGCGCGAAGACGTCACGCCCTGCCTCGTCCTGACCGAAGATGTGCTCGGGCGAAGGACGGCCGGCGTTGACGAGCGGGTACGTGGAGCCCTGGCCGGACGCCTTGTACTCGTACCAGCCGTGCCACCCGCCGATGCCGATGGACGTGATGGCGAGCAGGACGATCCCCACCAGGAACACCAGCGCGACGACCGCGCCCTTGTGGTGGAAGAAGCGTCGACGGACGATCTGGCTCTGCGACAGGCCCTCGACCTCGAGCAGCTCGATCTGGTTCTCGACCGCGCCGGCCTGCGGCGTGTCGTTCGGTGTGTTGCTCATGCGTTCACCCGGATCCGCGGGTCGAGGGCTGCGTAGATGAGGTCAGCCACGATGTTGGCGATGATGGCGAGGGCCGCGACGATGACGAGGTAGGCCATGACCGGGTCGATCTCGCCGCCCCTGAGAGATCTCAGGAAGAGCAGCCCCATGCCCGGGCGGGCGAAGACCTGCTCCGTGATGATCGCGCCGCCCAGCAGCGTGATGACGTCGATCGGGACGATCGTCGCAAGGGGGATCAGCGTGTTGCGGAACCCGTGCCGCATGACGACGGTCCGCTCCGGAAGACCCTTGGCCCGGGCGGTGCGGATGTAGTCCTGGCTCATCACCTCGAGCATGCTGGAGCGCGAGTAGCGCGTGTACCCCGCGAACTGGATGAGCACGAGCGCGAGGGTCGGCAGCAGCAGGTGGGTGTACTGGTCGAGCGTCTGCACCCAGAAGTTGCCGCCGAGGTTCGGCGTGCTGTTGCCGATCGTCGGGATCGGCCGCCCGTTGATGGCGGTCGCCCCGAAGTAGTCCGGCCAGATCTGCATGACCTTGTCGACGAAGATCATCGAGCCGACGAGGAACGCGGTGATGGCGGCGGCGCGGGCCGAGACTCCCCGGTCCGGGCCGCCCCAGGCGAACCCGATCGCGACGCCGACGGCGACGGTGACGACGGCGAGCCCGAGCACGAACCACCAGTTGTCGACCTGGTCGAGCACCGACTGGATCGGGAAGTAGACGACGACGCCGACGACGACCGCGGTGAGCGACGCGTAGAGCGCGCGGCGGTTCTTCAGACCGGAGACGAGCGCGGTGATCGCGAAGGCGAGAGCGCCGCCCGTGACGACGATGATGACCGGACCGAGGTTCGGCTCCTCCCACCAGCCGGAGATCTGGAGATAGAGCAGCGCGAGGGCGCTCGCGGCGAAGCCCATGCCGAACACGGTGAGCCGGCGCCTTGCGGTCCCGCCGAACGCGAGGGACCAGAGGAGCCCCATGACGAGGCCGACGACGGCGATCGCGAGGATCGAGAGATTCGGGTCCCGCAGGAAGTCGTTGAAGCCGATCGCGCCCCACTGCTTGAGCAGGACGGCGACCCAGAAGGCCGGCAGCGAGTAGAGCACGAACGAGACGAAGATCGTCAGGTAGTCGAAGGTGCTGTACTGGCGCAGCGCGCTGACGATACCGACCATGACGCCGAAGATCACCGCGAGCACCGTTGCTGCGGCGACGAGCTGGATGGTCGAGATGATCGCGCCCTGGAGCAGGGTCGTGACCTGCTGGCCACTGCGCCACGCCTCGCCGAGGTCACCCTGCACGAAGTCGCCGAGCCACTTGAAGTAGCGGATGACGACGTGGGTGTTCAGGTCGAGGTCGATCGTGCGCTGATCGATCTGCTGCTGCTTGTTGGTAGCGGTGCTGCCCTCGAGGTCCATGAAGATGTAGGGCCGGATCGCGGCGCTGACAAGGAGGAACATCGCGAACGTGGACACGAGGAGGGTCGCCAACCCTGCGAGCACACGCCGCGAGATGAAGGAGAACATCGGAGGTCTTACCTCGCTGGTCGATTAGGGACCCCGGGTCGGGGGCCGGTCGATTCTACGCGTGGGTCTCGCGTGGTCGTGAATCGACGGTCTCAGGACCTGTCGTGGGGAGACGTCAGGGGCTTCGGCATGCGAGGACCGGGGGTCCCGGGGCGGACGAGCCGCCCAGGGACCCCCGGTCTCACGCTTCCCGATGCGTCCCGACGCCGTCGCAGGACGGCGTCGGGACGTATCAGGCGGTCAGGGCGCTCAGCCCTCGAACGTCCAGTTCCAGAACCCGTGGAAGATGGTCGGGCTGATGGTGATCGACTCGACGCCCTTCAGGTTCTCGTCCCAGCCCTGGATGGCGGGGAACTGGAAGATCGTCACGCCGAAGCCGTCCGCCCAGAGGTTCTTCTCGACCTCGAGCTGGAGCTGGAACTGCTCCTCCGGGTCGGTGGCGACCTGGAGCTTGTCCAGCGCGGCGTCCACGGCGGGGTTGTTGTACTTGCCGTAGTTGTTCACGCCCGGGTTCGGCGACCAGCGGAAGTTCGCGTCCGACTCGGTGACGGCGGTCGAGGTGGACTGCCAGCCGAACAGCGACGCGTCGTACTGGTCCTGGCCGGTCCCGAGGAGAGTGCCCCACTCGGTGGCCGGACGGCCCGTGTCGACGATCTGGAAGCCGGCCTGCGTAGCCGTGTCCGTGATGAGCGCGAGCTGGTTCGCGCGGCGCGTGTTCTCGTTGTTGTACGCGAAGCGCACCTCGACCGGAAGCTGGACGCCCGCGTCGGCGAGGAGCTGCTTCGCCTTCTCGATGTTCTCTTCCGGCTTCGAGGGGTCGTAGAAGTCCGAGCCGTTCTCCGCGACCATCTGGTCGTAGTTCGGCGAGCCCGGGAGGAGGATGTTCGAGTTGCGCACCTCGGCGTCCGGGTTGAGCGGCTTGATGAGGTTGTCGACGATCGTCTGGCGCGGGATCGTCAGGAGGAACGCCTGGCGCACGGCCTTGGCCTTCTCCGCGTCGCCACCGTACTTCGCCGGGTCGAACGGACCGCCGTTCTGGAAGACCAGGTCGACGTGCTCGTACGTGCCCTCGATGCCCGCGTGGGTCTCGACGCCGTCGAGCGCCTCGAGCGCGGTGCGGACGTCGGCGGACGCCTGCGGGCCGATGAGGTCGACCTCACCGTTCTGCAGCGCCGTGACCTGAGCCATCGGGTCCTCGATGTAGCGGACCGTGACGGTCTCGACGGAGGGCTTGTTGGTGCCCTGGTAGTCGGGGTTCGCCTTGAGGGTGAGGTACTGGTTCTCCTCGTACTCCTCGAGGGTGTAGGCACCGTTCGAGACGTAGAGCGCCGGGTCCTCGGGCAGCGTCGTGAACTCGAAGCCCTTGTTCCAGAACTGCGAGATCTTCGACAGCGCCGCGGTGTCGTTGTTGAGGATCGCGTCGCGGACGGCCGCCTTGGCCTCCTCCGGGTCCTCGATGCCGAGCGCGTTCTGGCCGACGACGTGCGCCGGGACGAACTCGTTGGTCCAGCTCAGCTCCCAGTCACCGAACGGCTTGTCGTAGACGACGGTGATCGACTTGTTGTCCTCGGAGATCTCGGGGTTCTCCGAGATGAGGGCGATGCCCGGGTCCGAACCGTCGAAGAAGACGCCGGCGTCCAGCGCCTCCTGGTTGAGGACCTTGCCCTCCTCGTCCAGCTCCGCCTCGACCGTGTTGAACTTGCCGGACTGGCCGGCCCAGTCGAGCAGGATCTCCGTCGCGTCGACGGGCGTGCCGTCGGACCACTTGGTGTCCTCGCCGAACGTGTACTTGATGGTCAGCGGGTCGTCCGAGACCTTCTCGTACGTGCCGAACGACTCGTCCTTGACGACGTTCAGGTCGGCGTCGTAGTAGTTGAAGCCCGAGTTGAGCATGTAGTTGATGATCGCGTTCTGCGTCGCGTTGCCGTTCGTGGAGCTCAGGTTGAGCTCGTTGAGGGGGGCCTCCCACGCGACGGTGACGGCGGACTCGTTGTTGATGCCCGAGTCGCTCGTCTCGGTCTCGCCGTCACCCGACGTGCCGCTGCACGCGGAGAACAGCAGTGCCCCCGTGACCGTCACGGCGAGGGCGGCACTGGTGCGCCTGATCTTCAATGTTCCTCCTCCAAGGGATGGTGAGCGCGTCCGAGAGAGCGTCGTTAGCCCCCCGGTCGCCCCGCCGCCCGCGCGCTCTGACGACGTCGGCGCGCGTGGACGGGCAAGCCCACCACGGTTTGAGGCCACGCTACAGACCAAGTTGCGAAGGATCTCCCCCTTGCCCGGTTGCGACGGGCGATCGTTACCGAGTTGATACTGGCCGGTACGGCGCCGTTTCCCGCCCGTCGTTCCCCGGAAACAGCGGCGAAACCTCCGTGCCGCGACGCCGCGACGCTCGCCCCGTCTCACGATGCGACGGGCGCGCAGCGCTGTGACCTGCGTCTCAGGCACCACCGGACCGCACGACCAAGAGCTACCCGGCGTCGTTGGCGTAGATGTCCCGATACAGGCGCAGAGCACGGTCCCGGACCACCGCAGCGTCCGCACCGGCGAACCGAGCCGGGTCGAGCGCTGCGGGGAGGTCCCGCCCGTCGAGGATGGCTCGTGCGAGCATCTTGGTCGCGCCTGCGGCGTGGGTGAACCAGATCGCCTGGGCGATCCACACGCCCTCCGCGAACGGGTGCCTGCCCAGGAACGGGAGGTTGTCCGGGGTCATCGCGAAGGCTCCGTTGACCCGGCGCGCCGGCGTGAACCTGGCTTCCGGGCGAAGGAGTGCCTGAGCGGTGTCGAGCGCGGGATCGAGCTCCGCCGACCATTCCAGCCCCGCCCCGGCTGCGAGCTCGTCGTGGTCGACGGGTACCGGACGGTGGTCGTAGGTGCCGATGCCCAGCAGGTCTCCGTGGACCCGGGCGTAGACGTGGCGCTCGGGCCATCGCACGAACGGTCCCGGGCTCCACGTCGCGGCCGGGCGGCCGTAGACGTAGGGGTGCGCGACAGGGAACAGCGGGAGGTCGAGGCCCGTGAGAGCTGTCAGCCCCGATCCCCACACGCCCCCGGCGAGGATCACGTCGTCGACACGAGAGCGGTCACCCGCCGCGGTGACGACGAGGATCGCCGCGCCCTGCCGCTCGACCGCGACGACCTCCTGGTCGGCCACGAACCTCGCACCGCGAGCGACGGCCTCTGCCCGCAGGGCGGTCCCCACGACGCGCACGTCGGCCGACGCGTCCTCGTGGAAGTACCCTGCCGCGCGCACCTGTCCGGTGTCGACGAAGGTGGTCACCGTGCTCGCGAGGCCTGTCGCCGGCACCAGCTCCGCGTGCAGCCCGGCAGAGCGGGCGGCCCCGACACGACGCTCGACCTCGGCGGCTCCGGCCTCCGACGTCGCCAGCTCCAGACCGGCAGAGCGGCGGAAGCCGGTGCCCGCGATGTCGTACAGCGCGGCGGATTCCCGTGCCAGCTCCGTCAGGACAGGAGCGTCGTTGTAGAGGCCGACGAATCCGGGTGCAAGGGCCGTCGAACCGCGCGGATCCTGTCCATCGCGTTCGAGCACGACGACGTCCGCACCACGGGTCGCCAGGACGTGTGCTGCGGAGATGCCCACGATCCCCGCGCCGACGACGACGACCTTGCGCTTCACGGTTCCCACTCCACTCCTCTGCCTGCCGCGCGACGGAGACGGACCGCCGCCCGCGAGACGCGTTCGATCCTGCGGGGCCTGGGTCAGACGTTGAACCGGAACTCCACCGCGTTTCGGTACAGAGCAACCTCAGCGCACGTCGAGTGAAGTATCCCTGGGCGCGTCGCCTGTCAGCCACTCGCGAAGCACTCCGACCCACTCGTTGAACGCATCGAGGTGCGCGTCGTGGCTCCCACCGACGAAGTCGACCCGACCGGTGGCCGGACGACGACGAATCAGCTCGTCCCGATCCGTCGCCGGAAACATCCCGCCCAGGGCGAAGACGGCGAGGGTCGGCACCTCGAGCGACTCCCACTCGGTCCACCGCGGCACGCGGACGGCCTCGATCGCATGCTCCATGACGTCGGCGTCGAAACGCGGGCGGAGCCCGTCGTGCGCGACCTCGAGATCGTCGACCCAGGCGTCCACGATCGCGTCCCTGCCGAGGTACGCCCTGGCCGCAGCCTCGTCGGCGAAGGGTGTCGGCCAGGATGCGAAGAACCGACCGAGCCCTGCCGCATCGTCCGGGTCGCCGCCTCCCGCGACATGACCCTCGAGCATCACCAGACGCTCGACGAGGTCCGGACGTGCTGCTGCCGTGAGGAAGGCGGTGTGCGCGCCCATTGACTGTCCGACGAGCGTGCAGCGCTGACCCGGCAGAAGTTCCTCCAGGACGGCAACGACGTCACCCACGAACGCCTCACGAGACAGATCGGTCGGACGCCGAGTGCTCCCACCGTGGCCCCGCTGGTCCATCAGGAGGACCCGGAAGGAATCCCTGAGCGCGTCGGCCGTGGGCAGCAACTCACGCGAGCTCCCCGCGAGCCCGTGAAGGAGGAGCAGTGGCGGCCCGTCACCCCCTCAATCGGTGACCGCGACCGAGACCGAGCCCTTGGCGACCCGCAAGGAGGGCTCGTCTGTCATGCCGTCTGCAGCGGTGCGATCGCGTCGATCTGCTCCGCCACACGATCCTCTGCCAGATCCAGGTCGTAGTGCGTCTGCAGGTTGAGCCAGAACTGCGCGGACGTGCCGAAGTACTTGCCGAGCCGAAGCGCCGTGTCGGCCGTGATCGCGCGATTGCCGTGCACGATCTCGTTGATCCGACGCGGCGGCACCCCGATCGACACGGCAAGCTTGTTCTGCGTGATGCCGAGGCCCTCGATGAAGTCCTCCATGAGCACCTCGCCGGGGTGGATCGGCGCGATCTTGTCAGTGGTAGTCAACGATCTCCACCTCCTCGGGACCGGCGTCGGTCCACACGAAGCAGATCCGCCACTGGTCGTTGATCCTGATGCTGTGCTGCCCGACTCGTTCGCCCTTCAGCGCCTCGAGCCTGTTACCTGGCGGCACGCGGAGGTCCTCGAGCGACTCCGCGGATCCCACCTGACGAAGCTTGCGCAGCGCGACTCGATGGATCCGAGGATCGATCGAGGGCACGCGTTCACGACGCCACAGCCGTTCGGTGTCTCTGTCGCCGAACGATCTGATCACGCGACCAGCGTATAACGCACAGCGTCAATAACGCTAGACGTTAAAACGGAACTCCACCACGTCGCCGTCGACCATGGCGTAGTCCTTGCCCTCGATACGGGCCTTGCCGGCGGCGCGGGCCGCGGCGACGGAACCGGTCTCGACGAGGTCGGAGAACGACACGATCTCGGCCTTGATGAAGCCGCGCTCGAAGTCCGTGTGGATGACCCCGGCCGCCTGCGGCGCGGTCCAGCCCTGGTGGATGGTCCACGCGCGGGCCTCCTTCGGGCCGGCCGTGAGGTAGGTCTGCAGACCGAGCGTCTCGAACCCGACCCGGGCGAGCTGGTCGAGCCCCGCCTCGGTCTGGCCCGACTCCTCGAGCATCTCCTTCGCCTCGTCGGGCTCGAGCTCGACGAGCTCCGACTCGAACTTGGCGTCGAGGAAGATCGCCTGTGCGGGCGCGACGAGCGCGCGCAGCCGCTCCTGCATCGCGTCGTCGGCGAGGCCGTCGTCGTCCGTGTTGAAGACGTAGATGAAGGGCTTGGCGGTAAGGAGCTGGAGGCTCGCGACGTCGGCGAGGTCCAGCCCGGCGCCCGCGGCCCCCTGGAAGAGGGTCACGCCCGCCTCGAGGAGCGTCTGCGCCTTCGTGGCGGCCTCGAGCAGCGCGGCGTCGCCCTTCTTGATCCTGACCTCCTTCTCGAGGCGCGGCAGCGTCTTCTCGAGCGTCTGGAGGTCGGCGAGGATCAGCTCGGTGCTGATGGTCTCGATGTCGCCCTCGGCGTCCGTCGAGCCCTCGACGCGGACGACGTCGGGGTCGGAGAACGCGCGCGTCACCTGGCAGATGGCGTCGGCCTCGCGGATGTTGGCGAGGAACTTGTTGCCGAGCCCCTCCCCCTCGCTCGCGCCCTTGACGATGCCGGCGATGTCGACGAACGACACCGTCGCCGGCAGGACGCGCTGGCTGCCGAAGATCTCCGCCAGCTTGTCGAGCCGCGAGTCCGGGAGCGAGACGACTCCGACGTTCGGGTCGATCGTCGCGAACGGGTAGTTCGCCGCGAGGACCTGGTTGCGCGTCAGGGCGTTGAAGAGGGTGGACTTGCCGACGTTGGGCAGGCCGACGATGCCGATAGTGAGAGCCACGTCGGCCGAGTCTACGGCGTCACGCGTACGACAGGACCTGCTGCAGCAGCTCCGGGGTGCGGCGGTCGTAGATCCGCGCACCCCAGCGCACGCCGAGCAGGAGCGCCACGGCGCCGACGACCGGCCCGACCACCAGCGTCACCCAGCCGAGCACGCCGTTGCCGGCGAGGATCGCGATCACCCCGGGGACGAGGAACGGCAGGGACAGCACGAGGACGACGGCCATCGCGACGGTCTGGGCGACGAGGGTCGCCATCGCTGCGCCCTGGGGCTGCTTGAAGGGGCTGTCGCCCGGCTTCGGCACGGGGTACAGGAGCCGCGCCGACGTCGCGCTCGACACCCCGGTCGAGACGAGGAGCGTGCCTGCCGTCAGCCCGAGGAGGGCCGGCAGGACGTCCCACCGTCCGACGACGGCGACCGAGACGAGCGCGAACGCGAACGACACGACGCCGCCGGCCGCCAGCACGGGGATCGCCCGGCCCCACCGGTCCGCACGGCCCGGCACGCCGGTCGACACGTGGAGCGCGAACGCCGTGTGGTCGTAGGCGATGTCCGCCGAGATCGAGAACCCGAGGATCCACGCGGCGAGCGGGGCGAGGATCAGGAAGATGTCCGTTCCCGAGCCGCCGCCCGCGACGAGGAGCACCACGGGGATGAGCGGGATGACGGCGATCGACCCGGAGTAGCGCGGGTCGCGCAGCCAGTACGTCGCGGCCCGGGCCGCGACCGCTCCGGTCGGGGTCGCCGGGAAGCGCGAGAACAGGCCGAGCCCCTTGGCGCGGCCGCCGGCACCGGACGTCGGCGGGTTCACGAGGGCACGCGCGAGCGAGCGGTCCCACACGACCCAGACGACGGCGAGGGAGACCAGCGCGACGACGAGGCGTGCGAACGCCAGGCCCCACGCGCCGTCGTGCACGGCGGGGCCGAGGCCCCACGGGGCACCGAACGGCGTCCACGCGACGACGTCGGCGAGCCGGGCGAGCAGGCCCTGCACCGCCGCGCCGTCGACGGGACCGTCGTCGAGCTGCGACGCGGCCCAGCCGAAGGCCGGCCCGACGAGCACGAGCGGGACGAACGCGGCGATCGTCACGACCTCGCGGTAGCGCCGCGACTCGAGGAGCGGCGCGAGCGCCGTCGTCGTGGCGCGCGAGCCGACGACGCACAGCGCGACCGCGAGCACCGCGCCGACGAGCGCGGCGAGCAGGGCGAGCGGGGTGCGCCACCACGCGAAGGAGACGCCGAGCGCCGCGAGCGCCGTGGCGATGCCGGGGATGGAGACCACGCCCGCGACGGCGAGCCCGGCGAGCAGCCGGCGCTGCGGGATGCCGAACAGCACGAAGCGCTGGGGGTCGAGCGTCGCGTCGACGCCGAACGCGAAGAGCGGGATCACCCACCACCCGAGGACCGCCAGCGCCCCGCCGAGCACCATGAGCGAGCCCGCGAGACCCGGCTCGTTCGTGCCGAGCAGGACCATGCCGACGACGATCATCCCGACGACGAACAGGCCGTACAGGGAGCCGAGGACGAAGCCGATCGTCTGCCACATGCTCCGCCGGAACGCGTTGCCCATCAGGGTCAGCTTGAGCCTTACGAACTGCGCAACCACGCGAGACCCTCCGTGCTCTGGCGGCCGCCGACGAGATCGACGAAGCGGTCCTCGAGGCTCTGGTCGCCGCGCACCTCGTCGATGGTTCCTGTGGCGAGGACGTGGCCGCCCGCCACGACGGCGACGTGGTCGCACATGCGCTGGACGAGGTCCATGACGTGCGAGGACACGACCACGGTGCCGCCGCTCGCGACGTACCCGGACAGGATGTCGCGGATGTTCGCCGCGGAGACCGGGTCGACGGCTTCGAACGGCTCGTCGAGCACGAGCGTGCGCGGCGCGTGGATCAGGGCGGTCGCGAGCGCGATCTTCTTCGTCATGCCCGCGGAGTAGTCGACGACGAACGTGTTCGCGTCGTCCGCCAGGTCGAGGGCGGCGAGCAGCTCGGTCGTGCGCTCGGCGACGGTGTCGCGGTCCATGCCCCGGAGGAGGCCCGCGTACGTGATGAGCTGCGCGCCGGTGAGGCGGTCGAAGAGGCGCACGCCGTCGGGCAGGACGCCGAGCTGTCGCTTGCCCGCCGCCGGGTCGGCCCACAGGTCCGTCCCGTGCACGTGCGCGGTGCCCGCGTCGGGGCGCAGCAGACCCGTTCCCATGGACAGCGTGGTCGTCTTGCCGGCGCCGTTCGGGCCGACGAGCCCGTAGAACGAGCCCGACGGCACGTCGAGGTCGATGCCGGCGACGGCGATCTTCTCGCCGAAGCGCTTCCACAGACCGCGCAGCGAGAGCGCGGCGGTCGGGTCGGGCGCGGGGTGCGCCGCCGACACCGGCTCCGGTGCCGTGGGCGGCTCGTACGTGGGTTCGACCATGGAGCAAACGTAGCGGAGGTCTCCGACGCCGCGGGGTGCGCTTTGTCACGGGGTGTCCGGTCGGACCGGCCGTGTCTCCCCGGTCCTGTCGGTGCCCCGTGGGAAGGTGCGGACATGGACATGTCGGGATGGTCGCTCTTCGCCGTCGGCCTCGTGCTGGGTCTCGTCGGGGGCGTCGTGCTCGTGCTCGCGGTGCGCCGCGCGTCGCCCGACGCCGCCACCGCCGAGGTGGACCGTCTCACCGCGCTCCTCGGCCAGACGCAGCAGGACGCCGCGCGGGCGGCGGGCCTCGCGGAGCGGCTCGACGCCGAGCGCGCCGGGTTCGTCCGCGAGCTCGACGCGGCGCAGCGCAGCGCGGACGAGCGTCTCGACCTCGCGCGCGCGTCGTACGAGCAGCAGCTCGCGGAGCTCCGCGAGTCGTCCGCGCGCCGGGTCGCCGAGATCCAGGGCGACCAGCGGCAGCTCGAGGCGCAGTTCGAGGCGCTCTCGAGCAAGGTGCTCGCCGCGGGCACGGAGCAGTTCCTCGTCCAGGCGGAGGAGCGGCTGCGGCGCAGCCAGGAGGTCGGTGCTGCCGAGCTCGCGAAGCGCGAGGAGGCGGTGCGCCACCTCGTGGAGCCGCTCGCCGGCGCGCTCGAGAAGGTCCGCGCCGAGGTGGCGGAGGCAGAGCGAGCCCGTCTCGCCGCGCACGGGAGCCTCGCCGAGCAGGTGCGCGGCGTGCGCGACGCGTCGGACCTGCTGCGCGTCGAGACGTCGCAGCTCGTCACGGCGCTGCGGTCGTCGCAGGTGCGGGGCGCGTGGGGCGAGCTCCAGCTGCGGCGCGTCGTCGAGGCCTCGGGCATGCTCCCCCACGTCGACTTCGTCGAGCAGGACCAGGTGGCGACCGACGACGGCGCGCTGCGGCCGGACATGGTCGTCAAGCTCGCGGGTGGCAAGCAGGTGGTCGTCGACGCCAAGGTCGCGTTCCTCGGATACCTCGACGCCCACGGCGCGACGGACCCGGCCGTGCGCGCCGACCGGCTCGCCGCCCACGCGCGGCACATGCGCAAGCACGTGGACGACCTGGGCGCGAAGCGCTACTGGGACCAGTTCGCCCCGGCACCGGAGTTCGTCGTGATGTTCGTCCCCGCCGAGTCGTTCCTGTCGGCCGCGGTCGAGCAGGACCCGTCGCTCCTCGAGCACGCGGTCGCGCGGAACGTCGTCATCGCGACGCCCATGACGATGGTCGCCATGCTCCGCACGATCGCGTACGCCTGGCGCCAGGACGCGCTCGCGACGAACGCCCAGCAGGTGCTCTCGCTCGGCAAGGAGCTCCACGGGCGCCTCGCCGTCATGGGCACGCACCTGGCCAAGCTCGGCCGTCAGCTCCAGAGCGCGTCCGACGCGTACAACCGCACGGTGGGATCGCTCGAGACGCGCGTGCTGGTGAGCGCACGGCGGTTCGCGGACCTGCACGTCGTCGACGAGGACCTCGCGACGCCCGCGACGGTGAACCCGCAGCTCAGCGCCATCAGTGCACCCGAGCTGCTCGCGTCGGTCAGCGAGGCGTTCGTCGCGATCGACGAGCGCCCGGCCGACCGTGACCGCGCCGCGGACACCGCGGCCGACGAGGCGAGCGCCTGACCCGGGGCGGGACAGAGCGGTCGCGACAAGACGGGCCGCCCGACGCTCAGACGGGCTGCACCGACAGCGAGGTGCGCCCGCCGCGGTCGAGACGACCGCCGTCGGACCCCGACGCCTTGAGGTCCGAGCGCAGCTCGCGCGGCAGGGAGAACATGAGGTCCTCGGTCGCGGTGCGGACCTCGGCCACGTCCCCGAACCCGCGCTCCGCGAGATAGGCGAGGACGTCGTCGACGAGGATCTCCGGCACGGAGGCGCCGGAGGTGACGCCGACCGTCGTCGCGCCGTCGAGCCACGCGGGGTCGATCTCCTTGGCATGGTCGACGCGGTACGACGTCCGTGCGCCGGCCAGCAGGGCCACCTCGACGAGTCGCACGGAGTTCGACGAGTTCGCGGACCCGACGACGATGACGACGTCGCACTCCGGCGCGAGCTTCTTCACCGCGACCTGGCGGTTCTGCGTCGCGTAGCAGATGTCGTCGCTCGGCGGGTCCTGCAGCGTGGGGAACTTCTCGCGCAGGCGACGCACGGTCTCCATGGTCTCGTCGACCGACAGGGTGGTCTGCGAGATCCACACGACCTTGTCGGGGTCGCGGACCACGACGCCGTCCACGTGGTCCGGGGAGTCGACGACCTGGACGTGGTCGGGCGCCTCGCCCGCCGTGCCCTCGACCTCCTCGTGGCCGGTGTGCCCGATGAGCAGGATGTCGTAGTCGTCCTTCGCGAAGCGCACGGCCTCCTTGTGCACCTTGGTCACGAGCGGGCACGTCGCGTCGATCGTGTCGAGGTTGCGCGCCGCGGCTGCCGCCTTGACCGCGGGCGAGACGCCGTGCGCGGAGAACACGACGCGCGCGCCCTCGGGCACCTCGTCCGTCTCGTCCACGAACACCGCACCGCGCTCGCTCAGCGTCTCGACGACGTACTTGTTGTGCACGATCTCCTTGCGGACGTAGACCGGGGCCCCGTAGTGCTCGAGCGCCTTCTCGACGGCGACCACGGCACGATCCACGCCCGCGCAGTAACCTCGCGGCGCCGCGAGGAGGACGCGCTTGCGGGGCGCGTCGGCCACGGTCGCGACGGAGCGGTCGGCGGACGGGCGCTCGGACGGGGCTGCGGGGAGGGCACTCACGCCTGCCAGTCTAGGTGAGCGCCCGCCGTCGGACGGCTGCGAAGCCGGTCACGAGCCCTCGTGCGCCCCGAACCAGCCACCTCGACACCCGCCCCCCGCGCGGGCTCCACACGCTCTCCACGCGCGACCTCGCCCACACCTGTCAGCACCCCGTCGCACCGGGGCGCCACCGCAGGCTGACAGGTCCCGTCGCGTCGAACCCTGTCAGCACCAGGACGTGCCCGGGCGTGGCGTCGTGCTGACAGGTCGGGCCGCGATCGGTGGCCGTGGGTGGCATGGGGCAGGCTGGTCCCGTGACCGCCTCGCTCCCCCTGCCCGACGACGCACCGCCCTCCGGCGCGCCGCGGGGCGACTCCGGTCAGGTCGTACGGGGGCCGCTGCCTTCCCGCGCTCTCGAGACGAGCGCCGAGCACCCGTGGCCCGTGCGGCTCCTGTCGCGCAAGATCGAGCAGTACGTCGACCGGATGGCCCCCGTGTGGGTCGAGGGGCAGGTCGTGCAGCTGAACCGCCGCCCCGGCACGTCGACGGCGTTCCTCACGCTGCGCGACACCGACCTGGACATGTCCCTGCCGGTGTCGGCCGCCGTGCGCGTGCTCGACGGCGCGCCTGTCGAGGAGGGTGCGCACGTCGTCGTGCACGCGAAGCCCGTGTTCTGGACGCGACGCGGCACGCTCCAGCTCCAGGCGCGCGAGATCCGCCCGGTGGGCGTGGGCGAGCTGCTCGCCCGGATCGAGCACCTCAAGCGCGTGCTGGCCGCGGAAGGTCTGTTCGACGCGGACCGCAAGCGACCCCTGCCGTTCCTGCCCGAGGTCGTGGGGCTCGTGTGCGGGCGCGAGTCGAAGGCCGAGCACGACGTCGTCGTCAACGCCCGCGCACGCTGGCCGCAGGTCCGGTTCGAGATCCGTGAGGTCGCGGTGCAGGGCGCGCACGCCGTGCAGCAGGTGGGCGACGCGATCCGCGAGCTGGACGCGCGCCCGGACGTCGAGGTGATCGTCGTCGCACGCGGTGGCGGCGCCGTCGAGGACCTGCTGCCGTTCTCGAACGAGACGCTCGTGCGTGCGGCTGCGGCGTGCCGCACGCCGCTCGTCAGCGCGATCGGGCACGAGACCGACTGCCCGCTGCTCGACCTCGTGGCCGACTACCGCGCCTCGACACCGACCGCCGCCGCCAAGCGCATCGTCCCGGACGTCTCGGAGGAGCGAGCGCGGGTGAGCCAGTCGCGTCAACGCCTGCGCGCCGCGGTCGCCGCGCACGTGGCGCGCGAGCAGGCGGGGCTCGACGCGATCCGCTCGCGACCCGTGCTCGCGTCCCCCGGGGTCATGCTGACCGACCGCGAGGAGCGCGTCGCCGCGCTGCGCGACCGCGCTCGACGGGCCCTGGACACGCGGCTCGTGCGGGCGTCCGGCGAGGTCGGCCGGCTCGAGGCCCAGGTGCGGGCGCTGTCGCCGGCGTCGACGCTCGAGCGGGGGTACGCCGTCGTGCAGCGCGGGGACGGGCACGTGGTGCGCTCGCCAGACGACGTCGCGGCGGGCGACCCGGTGCGCCTCCGGCTCGCGCACGGCGAGCTCGACGCGACCGTGGACGCCGCACGTGGCCCCGGCTCCGCGTCGGCCTCTCCGAGCTCGTCCCCGGAGGAACCATGAACGCCACGACGCACGACCCGCCGCCAGCCCGACGCCTCGGGTGTCCCGTGGAGCGGACACCGCGCATCATCACCACGACCAGATGGGGTTGAATACTGCCGTGACTTCTGCTGACAACGCTGTCACGCCGCCCGACATCGCGGCGCTGTCCTACGAGCAGGCACGCGACGAGCTCGTGCAGGTCGTCGCCCGGCTCGAGGCCGGCGGCGAGCCGCTCGAGGCGTCGCTCGCGCTCTGGGAGCGCGGCGAGGCCCTCGCTGCGCGCTGCCAGGAGTGGCTGGACGGCGCGCGCACGCGGCTCGACGCCGCACGCGCCCACGGCGAGCAGGCCACCGCGACCACGAACCCCGACCCCACTGGAGACGACCGATGAGCAACCCGCCCGCCCCCGGCACCCCGGAAGACTCGACCGGCACGACCGACGGCACGCAGGCCGGCGCTGGTCGACGCCACACCGACGACCGTCTCGGACGGGCGCGCGGCGACCGCCACGTGCTAGTCGTCGGGGAGGCGCTGATCGACGTCGTGCACCGCGCGGACGGGAGAGTCGACGAGCACCCCGGTGGCAGTCTCGCGAACGTCGCCCTGACGCTCGGGAGGCTAGGTCGCGACGCGCGCCTCGCCACCTGGATCGGCCACGACGCGCACGGCGACGCGATCCGCGCGTGGCTCGACGAGTCCGCGGTCACACTCGCCCCCGGGAGCACGGGCGCCCGCTCGACGAGCGTCGCGACGGCCCACCTCGACGCGCAGGGCGCGGCGACGTACCAGTTCGACCTCGAGTGGCGCGTCCCGACGGGCACCGCACCCGACCCGCGGACGCTCGCCGTCCACACCGGCTCGATCGCGGCGGTTCTCGAGCCCGGCGCGACGGACGTCCGCGCCCTCGTCGCCACGGCGCGCGCGACCGCGACGATCACCTACGACCCCAACGCACGCCCGGCCCTCATGGGCGACCCGGCGGACGCCCGCGAGCGGATCGAGGAGCTCGTCGCGCTCTCCGACGTCGTCAAGGTGAGCGACGAGGACGTCGCCTGGCTGGTGCCGGGCGCGGACCCGGTCGCGGTCGCGCGCGACTGGCTCACGCTCGGCCCGGCGCTCGTCGTCGTGACGCTCGGCGGCGAGGGCGCCGTCGCGGTGACGAGCCGCGGCGAGCAGCGCGTCGTCGCGCCGCGCGTCACGGTCGTCGACACCGTCGGCGCAGGCGACTCGTTCATGGGCGCCCTCCTCGACGGCCTCTGGGACGCCGACCTCCTCGGCGCCGACCGCCGCGAGGACCTGCGCGCCATCGACCCCGAGACGCTCGCCAACCTCGTCGAACGCTGCGTCGCCGTCGCCGCGATCACCGTCTCCCGCGCGGGCGCCAACCCCCCGCGCCGCGCAGAGCTCGCCCCCGCCTGACGGCCACGACGCACGTCCCGGGCCCGGGCAGCCGGGCGGCATGACCTCTGAGGCGGGCGGGAGCGCCGTCGGGCCACCGCCCGGGCGACGTGACCACCAAGGCGGGCGGGGCCGCCGTCGGGCCACCCACCCGGGCGACGTAACCACCAATGCGGGCGGGGCCGCCGTCGGGCCACCCACCTCGGCGACGTAACCACCCAGGCGGGCGAGGCCGCCGTCGGGCCACCCACCCGGGCGACGTGACCGCAGAGG
>NZ_JBZGBY010000025.1:0-64037 GCF_059159975.1 Cellulosimicrobium sp. BMG9.22
TGGTAGACGCGGCGCCCCCACCCACCCCGCCCACCCAACGCGACCACGCGCCGTCCGACACAAGAACCAGGGTTCTACTTCGGCAGACCAGGGTTCTACTTCGGCTGACCATGGTTCTACCTCGGCGGACCAGGGCAGATCGGGGTTCTGCCTCCGTCAGCCCCAGACCAGGCCGCGGGCCGGGTCCTCGAGGACCTTCGCGACGTCGGCGAGGAACCGCGCGCCGAGCTCGCCGTCGACGAGGCGGTGGTCGATGCTCAGGGCGAGCTGGGTGATCCAGCGCTTCTTGATCTTGCCCTTGTGGACCCACGGCTGCTCGCGGATCGCGCCGAAGGCGAGGATCGCGGCCTCGCCGGGGTTGAGGATCGGGGTCCCGGTGTCCGTGCCGAAGACGCCGACGTTGGTGATGGTGATGGTCCCGTCGTTCATGGCCTTCGGGGTCGTGCGCCCGGCGCGCGCGGTCGCGGTGAGGTCGGCGATCTCGCCCGCGAGGCCGTGCAGGTCGAGGCGGTGGGCGTCCTTGATGTTCGGCACGACGAGCCCGCGCGGCGTCGCCGCCGCGATGCCGAGGTTCACGTAGTGCTTGTAGACGATCTCCTGTGCCGCCTCGTCCCAGCTCGCGTTGATCTCCGGGTGGCGGCGCACCGCGAGGAGCAGCGCCTTGGCGGTGACGAGCAGGGGCGTGACGCGCACGTCGGCGAACTCGCGGTCCTCGCGCAGGGTCCGCACGAGCTTCATGGTGCGCGTGACGTCGACGGTCTGGAACACGGTGACGTGCGGGGCGGTGAACGCGCTCGCGACCATCGCCTCGGCGGTGCGCTTGCGCACGGACTTCACGGGCACGCGGGTCTGGCGGCCGTCCGCCGTCACGCCGCCGGGTGCGAGCCAGGGCTGGTCGTCGTCGGCGTACGTCGCGAGCGGCTTGGCCTGCGCCTGCTCGTGGTGCGCGACGACGTCCTCGCGCGTGACGATCCCGCCCGGGCCGGTCCCTGCGACGCTCGCGAGGTCGACGCCCAGGTCCTTGGCAAGCTTGCGCACGGGTGGCTTCGCGAGCACTGGCAGGTGCACGTGGCCGACGGCAGGGCTCGCGACCAAGCTGTCAGCGACAGGCTGGTCTCCAAAGCCTTGGGGCGCTGACAACGTCGGGCGCCCGGAGTTGTCAGCACTCGACGGGTCTCCGGACCCCGGAGGTGCTGACAGGTCGGCCGGGGTGCCACGGCGACGGCGGCGGGTGGTGCCCGGCTCGACGGTGCCGTACCCGACCAGCACCGAGCCGGAGCCGCCCGACTCCGTCGGCGCTGCAGGTGCGGCGGCAGCGTCGGCCGCGGCTGCGTCGTCGTGCACAACGCGGGCCGGTGCGCTCGGTGCCGGAGCCGCGCCGCTCGGGTCGGTGTCCACGACGATGATCGGCACGCCGACCTCGACCGTGGTGCCCTCGGGCGTGAGGATCTCGGTGACCACGCCGGTGTACGGCGAGGGGAGCTCGACGAGCGACTTGGCCGTCTCGATCTCGACGATCGTCTGGTTGACCGTCACGGCGTCGCCGACGGCGACGTGCCAGTGCACGATCTCGGCCTCGGTGAGGCCCTCGCCCGCGTCGGGGAGGTTGAACTTCTCGAAGGTGGGCACTGCGTCGTCCTCCAGGTGGTCGCTGTCGAGGTCGCGTGGGGCGCGGCGCGTCAGTACGCGAACGCGCGGTCGACGGCGTCGAGCACGCGGTCGAGGCTCGGCAGGTAGTCGTGCTCGATCTTGGCGACGGGGTACGGCGTGTGGAACCCGCCGACGCGCAGCACGGGCGCCTCGAGCGAGTAGAAGCACTCCTCGGTCACGCGTGCCGCAACCTCGGCGCCGGAGCCGAGGTAGGTCGGCGCCTCGTGCACGACGACGCAGCGTCCGGTCCGGCGCACCGACTCCACCACGGTCGCGGTGTCGAGCGGGGAGATGCTGCGCAGGTCGACGACCTCGACGCTGCGGCCCTCCTGCTCGGCGGCCGCGGCGACGCGCAGCGCGGTCGCGACGGTCGGCCCGTAGGCGACGAGCGTGAGGTCGGTCCCGGGGCGCACGACGCGCGCGCGGTCGAGCACGGTGGCGCCCTCGCCCCGACCGGCGACCTCGACGGGGCCCTTCTCCCAGTAGCGACCCTTCGGCTCGAAGAACAGCACCGGGTCGGGCGAGGCGATCGCCTCCTGGATCATCGTGTACGCGTCCTGCGGCGTGGACGGGGACACGACGCGCAGCCCGGCCGTGTGCGCGAACAGCGCCTCGGGGCTCTCGCTGTGGTGCTCGACGGCGCCGATCCCGCCGCCGTACGGCACGCGGATCACGACGGGCACCTGCAGCTTCCCGCCGGAGCGGTAGCCCATCTTCGCGAGCTGCGTCGTGATCTGGTCGTAGGCGGGGAAGATGAACCCGTCGAACTGGATCTCGCACACCGGCCGGTAGCCGCGCAGCGCGAGGCCGATCGCGGTGCCGAGGATGCCGGACTCCGCGAGCGGCGTGTCGACGACGCGGTCCTCGCCGAAGTCCTTCTGCAGCCCCTCGGTCACGCGGAAGACACCGCCGAGCGCACCGATGTCCTCGCCCATGAGCAGGACCTTCTGGTCCGTCTCGAGCGACCGGCGCAGGCCCTCGTTGATCGCGCGGGCGAGGGTCAGGGTCTTGGTGGTCTCGCTCATCGGGCGCCCTCCTCGGCGAACGACTGCTCGTACTCGGCGAACCACGCCTTCTCGCGCTCGACGACCGCGTTCGGCGTCGCGTAGACGTGGTCGAACATGCTCGACGGCGCGGGCGCGGCCAGCGCGCGGGTCTCGGTGCGCAGACGCTCGCCGAGCGCGTCCGCCTCGGCCGCGAGGTCGGCGGCGAACGCGTCGTCCCACGAGCCCTCGGCGCGCAGCAGGTTCTCGAGCCGGTCGATCGGGTCGCGCCGGCGCCAGTACTCCTCCTGGGCGCGCGAGCGGTACTTCGTCGGGTCGTCCGACGTCGTGTGCGCGCCCATGCGATAGGTGAACGCCTCGACGAACGTGGGACCGCCGCCGCTGCGTGCGCGCTCGAGCGCCTCGGCCGTGACGGCGTAGCACGCGAGGACATCGTTGCCGTCGACGCGCACGCTCGGGATGCCGAAGCCCCCACCGCGACGGTAGAGCGGGACGCGCGTCTGCTTCGACGTGGGCTCGGAGATCGCCCACTGGTTGTTCTGGCAGAAGAAGACGACCGGCGCGTTGTTGACCGCGGCGAAGACGAGCGCCTCGCTCACGTCGCCCTGCGACGTCGCGCCGTCGCCGAAGTACGCGACGACGGCCGTGTCGCGCCCCGGGTCGCCGGACCCGACGAGGCCGTCGCGCTGGACGCCCATCGCGTAGCCGGTCGCGTGCAGCGCGTGCGACCCGATGACGAGCGTGTACAGGTGCACGTTGTGCTCGGTCGGGTCCCAGCCGCCGTGGTCGACGCCGCGAAAGAGCCGCAGCCGCGCCGTCGGGTCGATACCGCGCACGTGGGAGATCCCGTGCTCGCGGTAGGAGGGGAAGACGTAGTCCTGGCTCGCGAGCGCGCGGCCGGAGCCGATCTGGGCGCCCTCCTGGCCCTTCGACTGCGCGTAGAGGCCGAGCTCGCCCTGGCGCTGCAGCGACGTCGCCTCGTCGTCGAAGCGGCGGGTGAGCACCATGTCGCGGTACAGGCCGCGCAGCGCATCGGCGTCCAGGTGGGCGACGCGCTCGCGGTAACCGTCGGTCTCGGCAGTGGTGACCCGCGCGCCCGCCGGCGTCACCAGCTGGAGCAGGGGCGCGTCGTCGGGCCCGCCCGCCATGTCGGGCAGGTCGGGGGGCGTGCTGGCGTTCCTCGCGTCGTGATCCGTCACGCGATTCTCCTTCGGTGCGACCCGGCCGCGTGGTCGGTCCGCTCGGGGGCAGGAGGCGCCCTGGGGGCGGGCGCCGTCGGAACCTACGTCTCCGTAGCCTACGCAAGCGTAGGCTACGACACCGTAGGTTGGGCCGCCGACGTGTCGCCCAACATCTGCCGCAGCGGCCTGTAGGGAACCTCCAAACCCTACGGACTCGCCCGCGCGCACAAGGGGGTGACCCTAGCGCGGGTAGCCGCCGCCCGACCGCAGCGCGTCGCGCTCGCGGAGCACCGGCCAGCGCGAGAACGCGAAGACGAGGAACATCACCACGTTGAGGATCGGTACGAGGCCGACGAGGACCCACCAGCCCGAGTAGCCGGCCTTCTGGATGATCCTGATGTACGCGATGAAGAAGATCACCGCCACCGCGATGTAGACGACGACCGCCGCGCCACCGAACAGCCAGCCGTAGTCCTCGACGAGCTGGTCGGAATCGATGTTGTCCATTCTCGCGAGTGTTCTCGCGCTCGTGACCCGCGGCAACCCGAGACGACTCGTGGTGTAGACCTACGTCTACACCTCGACGTAGCCTGAGTCCGTGGAGACCGTCGGCACGCGCGAGCTCAAGCAGAACCCGAACGCCGTGATCCGTCGCGTCCTCGAGACCGGCCAGGAGATCGAGGTCACCGCCTACGGGAACCCCACCGGTGTCCGACTCGTCCCGGACAACGGCCACCGGAGCGCACGGTGGGTTCGCGGCGCCGATCTCACCGACATGCCCACGATGAGCCGAGAGAACGCCGACGCGGTGGTGGCCCAGATCGAGCGAGAGCGCGACGGCGATCTCGTGCGCGACCCGTGGGAGGGCATGGCGTGATCGTCCTGCTCGACACGAACGTCCTGGTCGACCTCGGGCGCTACGACTTCGACCCGCAGGCGTCGTACGGCGCGAGCATCTTCTCTCGCGCCGAGCTCGAGCTCGGGATCCGTGCCGCACGCTCCTCCGCCCAGGCCGCCGAACGCCGTCGGCACCTCAACGACCTCGACGACCGGTTCGACTGGATCGCCTTCGATCTCGACTGCACCCGCTCCTACGGCCTGCTCGCAGCGCACGCCAAGGGACGTGTCACCGGCTCACGGGTCCGCAGCAAGGACGCGCTCATCGCCGCGCAGGCGCACCGGCATGGCGCCGCGGTGATGACCGCGGACCGCGACGACTTCCGTCCGTTCGAGGAGCTCGTCCAGATCGTCTCGCCGGCCCCCCAGGAGGCCTGACCTACCGCCAGGTCGTGCTCACGCGCAGGAACAGGTCCGTCGCCTCCGGTTCGCCGACGCTCACGCGCAGTCCCTCGCCCGCGAACGGGCGCACGATCGCCCCGGCGGCACGCGCCTCCTCGGCGCGCTGCATCGTGCGCTCGCCGAGGTCGAACCACACGAAGTTCGCCTGCGACTCCGGCAGCGCCCAGCCCTGGTCGCGCAGGCCCTCGACGAGGCGTGCGCGGTCGGCGACGAGGTGCTCGACGCGCTGCAGCAGCTCGTCGCGCGCGGCGAGCGACGCGAGCGCCGCGCGCTGGGCGACGTGCGACACGCCGAACGGCGTCGACACCGCCCGGATCCCCGCCGCGAGACGCGGGCGCGCGACGGCGTACCCGACCCTCAGCCCCGCGAGCCCGTACGCCTTGGAGAACGTGCGGAGCAGCACGACGTTCGGGTGCTGCGCGTAGACGGCCAGGCCGTCGGGCGCCTGCGGGTCGCGCACGAACTCGAGGTACGCCTCGTCGAGCACCACGAGGACGTCGGACGGGACGGCCGCGAGGAACGCGTCGAGCTCGTCGCGGTGCACCGCCGGGCCCGTCGGGTTGTTGGGCGAGCACACCAGCACGACGCGCGTGCGCTCCGTGACCGCGGCCGCCATCGCCGCCAGGTCGAGCCGGCCGAGGCTCTCGCCGGTCTGCACCGGGACCTGGACCGACGTGCCGCCCGCGACGGCGACCGCGATGGGGTACGCCTCGAACGACCGCCACGGGTACACGACCTCGTCGCCCGGCTGCACGACGGTCTGGAGCACGTGGGCGAGCACCGCGACCGAGCCGTTGCCCACGACGACCTCGGCCGCCCCCACCCCGAGGTCCGCCGCGAGCGCCTCCGTGAGCTCGGCCGCGTACATGTCCGGGTAACGGTTCACGTCCGCCACGGCGTCGACGATCGCCGCGACGACGGACGGCAGCGGCGGGTACGGGTTCTCGTTCGACGAGAGCTTGAACGCCGCCGCACCGGGAGCGACGCGCGCCCCCGGGACGTAGGCGGGCAGCGCGGCGACGGCGGGACGCAGGGGGACGCGGGGTTGGTGAGCCACGATCCTCGATCATGCCACCTGCACGCCTGGGCGGCGGCGCGCCGCGGTGCGCCGTGCCTGATCGAGCTTCCGGTGGCAGGATGCCCGCTATGAGTTTCGTCGTCCGCGTCCTCGCCACCGGTCTCGCGATCTGGCTCACGAGCCTGTTCATCGACGACCACTTCCAGATCGTCGGCTCCGACACCGCCGGCGGCAAACTCGTCATCATCCTCGTGGTGGCGCTGCTGTACTCGCTGGTCAACGCGATCATCAAGCCGATCGTGCAGATCATCTCGATCCCGCTCTACATCCTCACGCTCGGGCTGTTCTCGCTCGTGGTCAACGCGC
Source organism: Cellulosimicrobium sp. BMG9.22 (assembly GCF_059159975.1). Taxonomy (NCBI): domain Bacteria; kingdom Bacillati; phylum Actinomycetota; class Actinomycetes; order Micrococcales; family Promicromonosporaceae; genus Cellulosimicrobium; species Cellulosimicrobium sp. BMG9.22. The sequence continues at coordinate 6,519 of NZ_JBZGBY010000025.1, forward strand.
TCATGCTCATGCTCACTGCGTGGATCACCGAGCAGACGGACTGGGGCATCCGGATCATCGGCGGCTTCTGGTGGGCGCTGCTGGCGGCGCTGATCATCGCGCTGATCAACTTCGCGATCTCCGCCGTCGTCCCGAAGGGGAAGGAGCGCTGACGCGCCCGCGTCCGGAGCACGACGCGGGCGCTCGTCGGCGTAGCGCGCAGATCACCGCGAACCGCCGCCACCGCCGTCGGGCACCCCGGGCACCGGGGCCACACTCCCGGGGTTCGGCAGGCTGGGCAGGGGAACGCCGGGCACCGGGAACCCAGGCACCGGGAGACCGGGCCAGCTCGGCTCCGGCAGCGTGACGTCGCCGACGCAGAACGTGGTGTCCGGGTTCGGGACGAGCCGCGCCTCGTAGACCTGAGGCTCCTCGGCCTCGCCGTCGAGGAGCTGCTCGACCTCGGACAGGTGCTCCTCCAGCCCGCGGTCGCCGACCGCCACGGCGGCGTCGAGGACCTCCTGGTGGTACCCGACGCCGTGGGGGACCTCGAGCGGCGGCCCGCCGCCCGGCGCCGAGAGCACCCCCGTCACGGTGACCCTGTCGGGCGTCGCGGGGTTCTCCGCGCCGTCGAGGTCGGAGACTCCCTCCCCCGAAGTCTCGAGGTGCGTGCCCTTGACCCCCGGTGGGAGGTCGTGGCCCGCGACCGGCGACCCGGCCGTCACGACGTGGCGCACGCTGTAGGTCCCGGCGGTCGCCGCAGCGACGGTCGCGGCGATCATGCCACCCTGGCTGTGCCCCACGAGCACGACGTCGTCGTCCGGCTCGATCCCTGCCTGCCTCATCGCGTCGAGCACGGCGCGCGAGCTGTCGGCCTGCGCCCGCACCGCCGGGTCGTCGTCCATGAGCTGGTAGTTGGACGTCATGTTGAAGACGGAACCGGGGTTGAGGAGCTGCGTGCCGGGGATCGCGACGACCCAGGTCAGGGTGCCGTCGGCCTTGACAACCTTCTGCACGCTGAGCGTCGAGTCCTTCTCGAGCGCCTCCACGGCGCCGAGCGTGGAGCGCAGGTCAGTGGGCGTCGGCAGGTCGGGCGGCGCGTCGACGCGTCGCACCTCGGGGTCGCGCAGGAACCGGTCCCGCAGCGGCTGCACGACCCCGCGGAGCACCGACGCCCCGTTGCCGACCGTCGGCATCCGGTACCACGCACGATCCGCGTCGAACAGGCCGATCGCGCGGCTCAGCGCGCGGATCGTGGCCGGGTGCAGCGACTCGCCGGTGGTGACGAACCGGGAGGGAGACGGGCGACCTTGGAGAAGCGAGTGCACGAACCCCACGGTCCCCGCGGTCAGGACGCCGTTGATCGCGACGGCCGCGGCCCCGACCGGCCCGAGGCCACCCGCCGCGAAGAGCCCCAGATCCTGCCACGCCGCCGCCGCGACGGCGTCCGCGTCGTCGTACACCCGCACCGCCTGGCGCAGACGGCCCGCGAGCCCCCACAGCCCTCGCTCCTCCGTCCGGGCGAGACCGATCGCGGCGTCGAAGGCGTCGAGCGCGGCCCGCCGCGCCGCGCGCACCTCCGCCGGCCAGAACGGCGTGGCGTGCGCGCTCCACCCCGACGACGCCTGGAGCGGGGTCCGCGCCGCGCGCCGACCCCCGAACGCCGTCGGCGACGCGGTCGTGACGTCGACGGCGTGCCGGGCGTCGGTCAGCGCGGCCACGGTCGCCTCGAGCGCGTCGGCCTGGGCGCCGACGACGGCAGCCTGCGCGACGACCGCCGCCGTCTCGATCGTCGTGGGCTCGGTGCCGCCGCGCACGACGACCACGGGCGGCGGCACCGGGGCGCTCATGGCGCTGCTCCCGCGGCGAGCGCGGCGTCGATCCGGGCGAGCTCGTCCTCCGCGAGGACGGTGACCGCGTCCAGCCGCGCGAGGCAGGTGTCCAGGGCGTCCTCGAGACGGACCAGGCCGTCGCGCCGTTCCTCGGCCGCGTCGTCGTAGGACGCGCGGGCACGACCCGCCCACGGGAGGTCGGGTGTGACGAGCGCGGGTCGCAGGCGTCCGACGTCGGCGGCGGCCTGGACGACTCTCGCCCGTGCGGAGGCGATCCCGAAGGGGGCGGCGACGCACTGCGGTGGTGAAGGGGAGCTCATGGCGGCGACCGTAGGGAGCGCGCCGACCTCGCCGCACGGCGTGGACCGCGGATGTGAACGGGACTCTCGGAATGTGGGCCTGGGGACGGCCAGGAGCCGCGGGACGGCTCAGGTTCCCGGACTGCGGGAGGCGCGGGCCGCCGTCGTGCACGCGTGGGAGAATCAGGGGCGTGCCCGAGAACCCTGCCGCAGACGCCCCTGCCCGCGTGACGCTCGCCGAGGTCACCCCGCCCGTCGCGCTCGGCCCGCTCGACGGTCGCTACCGCGCGGCGGTCGCGCCGCTCGTCGACCACCTCAGCGAGGCCGCGCTCAACCGCGAGCGCGTCCACGTCGAGGTGGAGTGGCTGATCACGCTGTGCAACGGCGTCCCCGGTGTCACCGACGGCGCGGTCGTCCCGGGCGCGCCTGCGCTGTCCGACGCCGAGGTCGCGTACCTGCGTACGATCCCCGCGACGTTCGGCGGCGAGGAGATCGCCGAGCTCGCCGCGATCGAGCGCGAGACCGTGCACGACGTCAAGGCCGTCGAGTACTTCGTCAAGCGCCGCCTCGCCGCCGCTCCCGAGGCCCTCGGCGCGGACACCGTGCTGCCCGGCGTCGGCGAGCTCGTGCACTTCGCGTGCACGAGCGAGGACGTCAACAACCTGTCGTACGCGCTCATGGTGCGCGGCGCCGTCGCCGACGTGTGGCTGCCCGCCGCGACGGCGCTCGCCGACCAGCTCGCCGACATGGCGCGCGAGCTCGCCGACGTGCCGATGCTCTCGCGCACGCACGGCCAGCCCGCGACGCCGACGACGCTCGGCAAGGAGCTCGCCGTCCTCGCGCACCGCCTGCGCCGCCAGCTGCGCCGCATCGGCGCGGCGGAGTACCTCGGCAAGCTCAACGGTGCGACGGGCACCTACGGCGCGCACACCGTCGCCGTCCCGGGCGTGGACTGGCCGGCGGTCTCGAAGCACGTCGTCGAGAGCCTCGGGCTCACGTGGAACCCGCTGACGACGCAGATCGAGTCGCACGACTGGCAGGCCGAGCTCTACGCCGACGTCGCGCGCTTCAACCGCATCCTCCACAACCTCGCGACCGACGTGTGGACGTACATCTCGCTCGGGTTCTTCACGCAGATCCCCGTGCCGGGCGCGACGGGCTCGTCGACCATGCCGCACAAGGTCAACCCGATCCGGTTCGAGAACGCCGAGGCCAACCTCGAGATCTCGTCGGCCCTGCTCGACACGCTCGGTGCCACGCTCGTCACCTCGCGCCTCCAGCGCGACCTCACGGACTCGACGACGCAGCGCAACGTCGGCCCGGCGTTCGGCCACTCGCTCCTCGCGATCGACAACGTGCGCCGCGGTCTCAAGGCCCTCGCCGCGAACGCCGACCTCATGGCGCGCGACCTCGACGAGAACTGGGAGGTGCTCGGCGAGCCCATCCAGTCGGCCATGCGCGCGGCGTCCGTCGCGGGCGTGCCCGGCATGGAGAACCCGTACGAGCGCCTCAAGGACCTCACGCGCGGCCAGCGCGTCGACGCGGCGCGCCTGCGCGAGTTCGTCGCCGGCCTCGGTCTGCCCGACGACGTCGCGCAGCGCCTCGCCGACCTCACCCCGGCGTCGTACACCGGCCTCGCCTCCCGCCTCGTGGCGGACCACCTCGACTGACCCCGCCACCCGCCGACCACGGGGTTGCTGTCGTTGTCGCCGCGACAACGACAGCAACCCCGTTCTCGTTCGCACGCAAGGTCGTGGTCGACGGCGCGGGTGTCAGACGGCGGTCGGCTCGCCCGGGGGCTGCGAATCGGGGCGTGCCGGATCCGCCCGCCGCGCCGCACGAGCGTCGGTGAGCTCGTCCGCACGGTTGACGACCCAGCGCGAGGCCGCCATGACGACGACGACCGCGAGCACCTGCGAGACGAGGACGTCCGGGCCGGGACCGTTGAGCGGGCTCGCCTCCAGCAGCCCGAACCGTCCGGCCCAGAGCCCGGCGAGGACGCCGAGAGCGACCGGCAGGCACTGCCGCGCGTCGCGGCGTGCGAGGATCCCGCCGCCGACCACGACTCCCATGAGCAGCAGCGGCCCGATCATCGCGAGTGCCCACATCGACACAGACATGACCGGGTTGACCAGCGCCGGCATCGACTGCGCGGCGCCCACGACGACGCGCAGCAGCACGAGCCCCCCGCCGACGGTCGCCACGAGCGCACGACGCGGCACCACCGGGTCGGCCGCCTCACGCTCACGCAGCACGACGAGCAGCGCGGCCATCGGCGCGAGCCAGCCGAGCTCGCGCGAGACGTCGTGCCAGTCGCCTGCGATCGCGAGGATCGTGAGGGACACCACGAGCAGGGCCGTGCCCGCCGTCCCGACGAGTCGACCGGCCCGGGTCCGCCCGGCGAGCACGAGCACGAGCGCCACGGACCACAGCACCCACGCCGGTGCGGCAGGAGCCCACTCAAGGGCGTACTGCTGAAGGACAGGTGCCGTGAGGGTCGTGGCGAGCGAGCCCAGCGTCCTCCCGATCGGGAGCGCAAGGAGCAGCGGGAGCAGTGCCACGAGCACCGCCGTCGAGGCCTGACGCTGCCTCGCCGTCGAGCCCAGCGGGGCGAGCAGCCACTCCCGAGCTGCGGCTCGCAGCAGGTCCCACCGTTCGGCTCGGGTCGGTCGCGACTGTCCCGGCTGCGCGCCGTCGAGCAGGTGCCCGAGCATCTCGGCCTCGCGCGCACGCCGGTAGGTGTACGGGAACAGCCGCAGGAGGCGCCGGTGGTCCCGGACGAGGACCGGGGCGACGAGCACCGTCCCGCGGGGCTCCGCGGCCGGGCCGTTCGCCATCGCACCACGCGCGACCTCGTCGCGAACCGCCCCGCTGTCGGTCGCCCCCTGAGAGTCCGCGCCGTGCCCGCTCATGCCGGCACCGCCCCGCCGTCGGCGAGCCCACCGGCTCGACCGGCCCGGGGCGCACGGGCGACCTGACCCGCGCGGGCAGCCGTGCGCCGTCGGGCGCCGAGACGCTCGAGCGCGCGGCGCGCCTGGGACTCGGCGCGCTCGGCCTCGGCGGCGAGGCGGGTGCCGCCGTCGGACGTGAGGCGGTAGTAGCGACGCAGGCGCGAGTCGACGACCTCCTCGTGGTCGACCTCGACGAGCCCCGCCGCGACGAGGCGGTCGATCGCGCCGTACAGCGTGCCGGCGCGCAGCGTGACGCGCCCGTCGGAGCTGGACTCGACGTCCTGCGCGATGCCGTACCCGTGCAGCGGGCCCGCGGCGAGCGCGGACAGGATGAGGAACGCGGGTTCCTGGAGCGGTCTGGATGCCATGCCGTCGACCATACCTTCGCCGCAAACCTATCGGCGACACCACGCCGCGAACGGCATGAGGGTCGCTGCCCGCCGCATGACGACCCCCATGTCGCGTTCGGGTGCATTGGGTCGCGGGGCCGACGGGCGGCGTCTGGCGGAAACCTTCACAGCGCCAGCATTCTGTGAAACTATCTGCCATATACCTCGACGACCACGGAGGATCAGCAATGACGCTCGACGGCTCCCCCACGCCTCCCGCCCCGGCCGGCGTCGGACGACGACAGTTCCTCACGCTCGCCACGGCTGGGGTCGCGGCGAGCACGCTCACGGTGACGGTCGGCTCGCTCACGCCGGCGGCCGCGCTCACCGCACCTGGCGACGCGACCCGCGCCGCGGCGTCGGGCACCCCCGCGCCCCGCAAGCGCGAGCTGCGCGCGATGTGGATCTCGAGCGTCGTGAACATCGACTGGCCGTCCGCGTCCGGCCTCTCCGCCGACCAGCAGAAGGCCGAGCTCCTCCACTGGCTCGACGTCGCCCGCGACTTCCGCCTCAACGCCGTGTTCGTCCAGGTGCGCCCGACGGCCGACGCGTTCTGGCCCAGCCCCTACGAGCCGTGGTCGCAGTACCTCACGGGCACCCAGGGCCAGGACCCGGGGTACGACCCGCTCGGGTTCGTCGTCGAGGAGTGCCACCGGCGCAACCTCGAGATCCACGCCTGGTACAACCCGTACCGCGTGTCGATGCAGGCCGACCCGACGAAGCTCGTCCCCGAGCACCCCGCGCGGCAGCACCCCGAGTGGGTGTGGGCGTACGGCGGCAAGCTCTACTTCGACCCCGGGCTGCCCGAGGCGCAGGAGCACATCAAGACCGCGATCCTGCACAGCGTCGAGCACTACGACCTCGACGGCGTGCACTTCGACGACTACTTCTACCCGTACGCCGTCGCGGGCCAGACGATCCCGGACCAGCACACGTTCGCGACCCACGGCGCCGGCTTCGACCGCATCGAGGACTGGCGGCGCCACAACGTGGACACGTTCGTGCAGTCCATCTCGCTGCGCATCAAGCAGACCAAGCCGTGGGTCAAGTTCGGCATCAGCCCGTTCGGCATCTGGCGCAACGCGTCGACCGACCCTCGCGGCTCCCAGACCGGGGGCTCGCAGTCCTACGACATGCAGTTCGCCGACACGCGCAAGTGGGTGCTCGAGGGCTGGCTCGACTACATCAACCCGCAGATCTACTGGCAGCTCGGCCTCGCCGTCGCGGACTACGCGCAGCTCGTCCCGTGGTGGGCCGACGTCGCGGCGCAGTCGGGGACGCACCTGTACATCGGGGAGGCGCTGTACAAGGTGACGTCGGGCGTCTTCACCGACCCGGCGGAACTCTCGAACCACCTGACGTTCTGCCACGAGCAGGCCCACCCGGTGCACGGCAACGTGTACTTCTCGGCCAAGCACGTCCCGGCGGACCCGCAGGGCTCGATGACGCGCGTGCGCGACGACCACTACCGCTACCCGGCGATCGTCCCCGCGATGCCGCACCTGCCGGCGACGAAGGTTCGCACCCCGGTCCTCGCGTGGGCGGGGTGGCGCGACGACGGCGTCCGTGTCCACTGGACCGATGCCGGGGGCCGTCGGTTCGCGGCGACGTCGTTCGCGATCTACCGCGCGGACGGGCGGGTGCAGCACGTAGACATCGAGAACCCGGCGAACCTCGTCGCGACGCAGCGCGCGGAGAGTCGGGTGCTCCAGGACTTCCTCGACCCGACGGCAGTGCGCGGGCAGCGCTACACGTACGTGGTGACCGCGCTCGACCGGGTCTGGAACGAGTCCGCACCGAGCCGGGTTCGCTGGTCGGTGTGACGATCGTCGTGCCGGGTCCGTGACCCGGCACGATCGCCCTTCGCCGGAACTGGGGCCGCGCGAGGGGCAGGCCCGACGGCGCGTGGCTCGCTGGGTGCGCCACGCGCCGTCGGACTGCCGGTGCCCGGCATGGGGACCTCGCCCCATGGGCATCTCGAGACGCAGAGGTGCGCTCCCGCGTACGCTCCGGAGGCACGATCCGCAGCGACAGAGGGACGACCATGGGGTTCTACGGTGCCGACGTCGGCGAGCTGCGCGCGCTCGCGCAACGCCTCACGACGGGCGCGGAGTCTCTCGAGAGCGCGCGCGCGACGCTCGACACGGCGGTGACCGGCGTCCGCTGGGTCGGTCCCGACGGCGAGGAGCTCCGTGGCCGCTGGTCGGCAGAGCTCGGACCGGCGCTCGTCGCCGCGGCAGCCTCGCTTCGCGACGCCGCGGACAAGGTCCGCACGAACGCCGACCAGCAGGAGTCCACGAGCTCCGACGGCACGGGCGGCGCCCCGGGCGGTCCGGGAGGCGGCTCCGGGGGCGGGCCGGGTGGCGCGGGCAACGGTGGCGCGGGCAACGGTGGCTCGGGTGACGGGTCGGGAACCGGATCCGGTTCCGACGACGCTCCCGGCGGTCCGACCGTCACCGTCAAGGGTGCCGACAAGAGCTCCACCGACAACGGCCTGCCCGGGAGCCCGGCGACGGAGGGCACCGACTCGGAGGTCGGCTTCGGTCTCTCGCACGACCCCGAGAGCGGCGAGACGACGTTCTCGGGCACAGGCTCGCTCTCGGACTGGATGAAGACCACGGACGGCTCGAAGATCTCGTTCGGCGTCAATGGCAGCGCCGAGTACACGGTCGGGGAGAAGTCCGAGGACGGCTTCACGACGTACACGAACACGTCCGACGTGTCGATCGGCGTCGAGAGCGGCGTCGAGAAGGGCGGCACGGGAGTCAGCGGCGGGTACACGACCGGCGTCACGTCCGAGTACACGGTCAAGGTGCCCGACGACGCCGGGGTCACCGACCCCGGTTCCATCAACCCGTTCGACCCGCGCAGCATGCCCGTAGGTTCGTCGGTCACGATGGACGGCGGCAGCTACGGGGAGACGGAGCTGAACGCCGCGTTCCGGCACATCGCCCTCGAGTCGTCCGTCAAGGAGTCGGACGGCGTGAGCAGCGTCGTCGAGCGCACCGGCGAGGACACCGTGCGGGTGACCGCCGGCCCGACCGAGGCGATCGCCAACCACGTCGGCCTCGGGGTGGACTTCGACGCCGTCAAGGTCATGCTCGGCAACACGACGTCGCTCGACGGCGCGTCGCTGCGCAGCGCCGAGTTCGACCTGTCGACGGCGGAGGGCCAGGCCGCGTACGACCGCTACCTCGTCACCGGCGAGATCCCGGCCGACCCGTCGACCGGCATCTCGGGCACCACGACGATCGAGCGCGTCGAGTACGACTCGACGTCGACCGTCGGGTTCGACACGCCCGTCGGGGGCGCCGAGTGGGAGATCGGCCAGAACACCGGGTCGTTGGTCTCGACGACCTACCCCGACGGCAGCACCGAGCAGCTCCTCACGGCCACGTACGGCGAGCGTGGCGACTTCCGCATGTCGCAGAGCTACGACGCCTCCGGCACCGAGGACGCCTCCGCGCGCACCTACTCGTTCGACGTCACGGCGGACGACATGTCGTCCCAGTACTTCAACACGCGGGAATTCTCGGGGTTCTCCGTGCCGGGCGAGGTGTCGCCCGGCCAGCAGGTGACGATGACGCTCACGGAGTCGCAGATGGGCCGGCTCGCCGACAGCGTGCACACGGCCGTCGAGAACGACAATCTCCCCATGAACCTGCGTGCGGTCGTCACGGACTACGACGGGAACGCGGTCACGGACCCGTACCAGCTCGCGACGAGCCTTGCGCGCTCGGCGGACTCCGACCTCGAGCTCGTCATGATGATCTCCGACATCAACGCCGCGGGCGACGGCTCGATCAGCGACCGCTCGGCCGCACGCTTCCCCGGTACGGTCACACCGACCGGCTGAGGGCACAGGACGACGACGAGCGTGCCGCCCCACCGGGCGGACCACACGAAGAGTGAGCAGCAGGGGGAAACATGGGGATGTACGGGGCGGACGTCGACGGGCTGCGGACGCTCGCCGGTCGGGTGGACGAGTCGGCACGGCTGCTCGAGCGCACCCGCTCGGCGGTGCGCACGATGCTGGCGGAGACGCGCTGGCACGGCGGCGACGCGGACGAGCTCCGGGGGCGCTGGTCGTCCGAGCTCGAGCCCGCGCTGACCGCCGCCGCGCGCACGCTCGACGACGCCTGCGCGCGCCTGCGCGAGAACGCCGACCAGCAGGAGGTCACGAGCGGCGGCGGGACCGCCAGCTCCGGTGGTCCCGGCCCCGGCACCGGCTCGGCTCGGACCGGCGACGGGTCGCGGACCGGCGAGCGCTCGGAGAGCACTCCGGCGGACGGCTCTCCCGCCGACGACGCCACGCCCGCGACGACGGCGAGCGCGGCCTTCCCGCCCGGGCTGCCGGGCTTCCCCACGGTGAATGGGTCGGAGTCGGTCACGCTCGGCGAGGGCACCTTCGGCGGGGAGTCGTACGGCCCCTTCGGCGAGAAGCCCCCAGGGGCGTGGGAGGACAAGGCCGGCGTGTCGACGTCCTACGACCCCGAGACCAACACCTCGACCCTTTCCTTCGAGCGCACGGCGTCGGGCTCGTGGTCGCGGGTGGAGGGCCTCGGGATCTCCGGCGAGGCAAAGGTGGAGGGCTCGCTGAGCGAGGGCATGATCACCAAGGACGGGTTCACCACCTGGACGGCGTCGGGCGAGGTGTCCGTCGGCGCGTCCGGCGAGGTCGAGCTCAAGGCCTTCGGGGTCCAGGGTGGCGCGTCGGCGGGCGCGTCCGGCTCCTACGAGGTGAAGGTCCCCGAGGGTGCCGACGTGGCCGACCCGCGCACGGTGCACCCCTTCGACCCGTCGTCCATGCCACCCGGCAGCACGATCACCATGGACGGGAGCACCTGGACGAAGACCGAGCTCGAGGCGTCGTACCGGCAGCTCGCGGTGTCATCGTCCATCCAGGAGGCGGACGGCGTCTCCACCGTGCTCGAGAAGCTCGACGACTCGACGGTCCGGGTGACGTCCGGTCCTACCGACGCCCTGACGACCGAGAACGGGTTCGGGATCGAGGTGGCCGACGGCTGGTCCGCCAAGCTCGTCAACCAGCTCTCGTTCGAGAACGCGACCCTCAACACCGCGGAGTTCGACCTGTCGACGGCCGAGGGCCGCGCCGGCTACGACGACTTCCTCCTCCGCGGCCGCCTCCCCGAGGAGCCGGGTGCCGGGGTGTCGGGCACCACGCGGATCGAGAAGTACGACTACGACTACGCGCAGCGCCTCGACCTCGAGGCGGGGCCGTTCTCGCACTCCCTCGACGGCGCGTCGTCGGGGATGTCGGGCACGAGCGTCACGTTCCCGGACGGGTCGCGCGACATCGTCAACGTCGCCGACAACGGCGACGCCCCGAAGGTCACCTCGGAGTTCCACCAGCGCGCGGACGGCTCGTTCGACCCGACGCGCGAGACCCTCACGTACTCGTTCACCGCCGACGAGGGTGCGGCCACGTTCCTCAACGGCAGCGACGGCTGGAAGCCGGTGGACGTCGGCGCGCCCGTGAGCGCCGGGCAGACCGTGACCATGACCTTGGACCGCACCGCGATGGGCCGGCTCAGCCTGTACTCGGAGCAGAACCTGCACGCCGTGTACTCGCCGGAACAGCTCGGGGAGTATGCAGTGCACGAGGTGAGCCCGGACTCGTGGGAGTACGACCTCGCCCGCGGCGAGGACGGCGTCCGCAAGCCTGCCGGCGACGTCGCGGCGTCGCTCGCGGCGCAGTCCTCCCACACCAGCGACTTCCTGAACCACCTGGGCACGGTCCTCGTCACCTCGGGGGGTGACGACGGTCCGCGCCCGGTGCCCGGCGACGTCACGGTCGAGTAGCGCCCTGGTGCCCGGGGTGTGCCCGTCGTAGCGTCGACCCGTGAACGCTCTGAGCGGGCAGCCCGTGGCGGCCGACGTCGCGGTGCCGCTGCGCCGGGCGCGCGACCACATGGACACGCACTTCATGGAGCCGTTGACGCTCGCGACCGTCGCGGCCGTCGCCGGCTACTCGCCGTTCCACTTCGCGCGCGAGTTCTCGCGGGCGTTCGGCACGAGCCCGATGGCCTACCTCGCGACGCGACGCGTCGAGCGCGCCAAGGACCTGCTGCGCTCCGCGAACCTCACCGTCACGGAGATCTGCCACGCCGTGGGGTTCACGAGCCTCGGTACGTTCTCGGCGCGGTTCCGGGCGATCGTCGGGGTCACTCCGACCGCGTACCGCGACGAGCACGTGCGCCGCGGCGGGCCACCGCCCGTCCCCGGCTGCTTCGCCCTCGCCTGGGGACAGCCGCAGCCCGGCGGCTCCGCACGATCGGAGAAGCCACCGGGCGTCGGCGGGTCGTAGCGTCGAGGAGTGAGGCGGCCGGACGGCCGCGACGGACGACTCGGCCGCGGCCGGACGAAGGAGAGACCCGATGCTCACGCTGTCCCACACCACGGTGTTCGTGCTCGATCAGGACTCCGCGAAGGAGTTCTACACGAACGTGCTCGGCTTCGAGCTGCGCGACGACGTCTCCATGGGCGCCGAGTTCGAAGGCGCCGGAGCGGGGTTCCGCTGGCTCACCGTCGGCCCGAAGGATGACCCGAGCCGCACGATCGTCCTGTCCGACTGCGCGATGGGACGCGACCCCGAGTCGGCCGCGCAGCTGCGCTCGCTCGTGGCCAAGGGCTCGCTGGGTGCGGGCGTCATGGAGACCGACGACTGCGAGGCGACGTACCGCGAGCTCAGCGCCAGGGGCGTGACGTTCCGCCAGACGCCGACGCACCGCCCCTACGGCGTCGAGGCCGTCTTCGTCGACGACTCGGGGAACTGGTTCAGCCTCACCGAGCGGCCCGCCACTCCGACCCGATGACGAGCACCCTGCCGCATGCTAGCGTCATGCCATGGGCATGCTGCAGGTGAAGAACCTTCCCGACGAGCTGCACACCGCGCTCGCCGCCCGTGCGCGCACCGAGGGCACGACGATGTCCGAGTACGTCACCCGCCTGATCCGTCGTGACCTCGCCCGCCCGACGCTCGCGGAGTGGGTCGCCGAACAGCGCGCGGACCGCCCCGCCGTCGACGTGGACGTCGCCCTCGTCCTCGACGACGTCCGGCTCGAGTACGACCCGTCGCCGGCGCACGGCACGACGCCGGCCGAGGCCGCCACCCGCGGCGGAGCGGCGACGCGGGCTCGCGGGTGAGGCTCGTCCTCGACGCGAGCGCCGCCGTCGACGCACTCCTGCCCACCTCGCGGCACGACGCGACGCTCGACAGGCTCGTCACGGCCGACCTCGTCGCCCCCACGCTCGTCGACACCGAGGTGCTCTCTGCCCTCGCGCGGCTCGAACGCGCGGGGACGATCACCACCATGGCCGCCGACGCCGCCGTCGCTCAGTGGTCGCGACTGCCGTGCGAGCGGGTCGACGCGACCGTCCTGCTGCCCGACGTCTGGGCCCTGCGTCACGCCTTGCGCGTGAGCGACGCGCACTACGTCGCGCTGTCGCTGCGCCTCGGGTCCCCGCTCCTCACCGCGGACGCCCGGCTCGCGCGGGCACACGTCCCCGGGCTCTCGGTGCTGCTGGTGACCTGAGACCGCTGCGGACGTCCGCCGGGCCGACCGGCGGGTCCGCACCTACAGTGAGACCGTGAGCCACGAGCCCGGCGCACGACCGGCGCCCGCGGATCTCGACGACCTGCTCCTCGACGCCAAGCTCTCCGTGCCCCGGTTCCGAGCGACGGCGGTCAGCCGGGCCACGGTCGTGGACGCGGCACGGCGGAGCGGGCGGAAGGTCGTGGGGATCACCGCCCCTGCGGGCTACGGCAAGACCACGCTGCTCGCGGAATGGGCAGAGCTCGACGGGCGGGCCGTGATCTGGGTGTCGCTCGACGTGCTCGACGACGACCCCTCGCGCTTCCTCGTAGTCCTCGCGACGGCCTGCGCGCGCCTCCCCGGCGTCCGGGACGACCTCGCCGCGGACATGGTCGGTCCTGACGCCGCCCTGCTCGGGCGCGCCGCCCCGCGCCTCGCGGCGGCGATCCGCGCGAGCCCGCAACCCTTCCTCCTCGTGCTCGACGACCTCCACGTCCTGCGATCCCCCGCGTGCCACGACGTGCTCGGCGTCGTCCTCGCCGGCGTGCCGGACGGCTCCCAGATCGTCGTCGCGAGCCGTGCCGAGCAACCGCACCTCGCCCGGCTGCGCGCGCGCGACGAGACCGTGGAGATCACCGCCCGCGACCTCGCGCTCGACGCCGACGGCACCGAGCAGGTGTTCGCCGCGGCGCACGTCGCCCTGTCTACCGAGGAGGCGAGCACGGTCGCGCGGCGGACCGAGGGGTGGCCGGTCGGGGTCTACCTCGCGGCGCTCGTCGCACGCTCGGAGGGCCGCGGGCCGAGCGCGGTCACGGGCAGCGACCCGTTCGTGGCGGGCTATCTGCAGCGTGAGTCGTTCGACCGCCTGGATCCGGCGACGAAACGGTTCCTGCGCCGCACCGCGGTGCTGGGCACGCTGAGCGCGCCGCTGTGCGACGCGGTGCTCGCATCGCGCTCCTCGCGGGCGGTGCTGCGCGAGCTCGAGGCCTCCAGCCTGTTCCTCGTCCCGCTCGACCGACGCCGCGAGTGGTTCCGGTACCACGAGCTCTTCCGGGAGTTCCTGCTCGGTGAGCTCGCGACCGACGAGCCGGAGCTCGTCGACGTGCTGCGGGTGCGCGCGGCGGACTGGTACGAGGCGAACGGGTCGCCGGTGCGCGCGGTCGAGCAGCTTCTCGAGACCACCGAGCGCGAGCGGTGCACCCGCCTGGCCACCGGCGCCGTCATGTCGCTGTTCCAGGCCGGCCAGATCGGGACCGTCGACCGTTGGCTCGCCGCGCTCGGCGACGCCGCCGTCGTCGCGTACCCGCCCCTCGCCCTCATGGCGGGGTACGTCGCGGTGTACGAGGGGCGTGCTGCCGAGGCCGAGCGGTGGGGCGCGGTCGCCGACGGCGCCACGTTCGACGAGGAGCCCGTCGACGGGACCGCGTCGTTCGAGTCGGCGCGCGCCATGTACCGGGCGCTGCGGTGCCCCGACGGGCCGCAGCGCATGGCCGACGACACCGGCCTCGCGCTCGGGCAGGAGCCCGTGTGGAGCGTCTGGCGCGACTCGGCGCTCGTCCTCAGCGGCGACGCGCTGCTTCTCCAGGGGGACCCCGAGACCGCCGCGGAGCACCTGGGGCTCGCGGTGGCGCAGGCCGTCGAGGTGGGCAACGCGGACACCCTCGCCTACGGGGAGGCGCTGCTCGCCCACCTCGACATGGACCACGGCCGCTGGGATGGGGCGGCGGGCCGCGTGCGGCACGCCCTCGCGACGATCGCTGACCGTCGCATGGACGACTACGCGACGAGCGCACTCGTGTTCACCGCGGCGGCGCGCGCCTCCCTGCGCGACGGCGACCGGCCCGCGGCGCAGCGGTTCGCCACGCGCGCGCTCCGCGCTCGCACCTTCTGCACGTACGCGTTCCCGACGCTCGCCGTGCGGGTCCGGCTCCGGCTCGCGCGGACGAGCTGGGCGCTCGGCGACCTCGCGGCCGTACGGCACCTGCTGCGCGAGGCCGACGACGTGCTCCTGCGTCGCCCCTTGCTCGGCACGCTCGTCGACGACGTCCGAGCACTGCATGACGCGTTCGACGTCGGCGAGCCCGTGGGGCGCGGTGCCACGTCGCCCCTCTCGCCCGCCGAGCTCCGGCTCCTGCCCTACCTGCAGACGCACCTCACCATCCGGGAGATCGGCGAACGACTGTTCGTCTCGCGCAACACCGCGAGCACCGAGATCGGCTCGATCTACCGCAAGCTCGGTGTCACGTCACGCGGAGCGGCCGTCGACCGGGGCGTGGAGATGGGACTGCTGGGCGGCTGACCCTCTGTCGGCGCGTCAGGGTTCAGCGTCGAGGGGGTCGAAGCCGAGCGCCAGTGCGAGCTTCGGCGCGGCTGCCACGACGCTCGGGAGCCCGACGATCGGGATCACGGCCGTGAGGACGTCGACGATCTGATCGGTGGACGCGCCGGCCGTGACGGCCTCGTCGACCTCGCTCGCATAGGTCGGCTCTGCACCACCGACGGCCACGAGCGCCGCAAGGCGGACCAGTGCCAACGTCCTGGACTCCAGCGCGTTCGGCTCGTGCTCGAGATCCTCCTCGAGTCGCGCGTCGTTGACGGCGAACCGACGCAGCCGATCGGTGTAGTCCACGGGCTCGCCTCTCCGTCGGGTCCAGGTGCCTTCATCCCCTCACGCTTGCGCGACGCACGCATCACCTCGTTCGCGTGAACCTCACCGCGCTCCCGCTCGTCGGGCGGCCCGATCACTCTTCACGCGATGTGTGTGAGGCCGTGCGCCCGCTGCGGGGTCACGATGAGGGGGCCACGCCACGAGCACCGAGCAGCCGACGCGGAAGCGCGTCGGTGACCGCAGACCGCGAGGAGGGGACCGTGACGGCCGTGCCCGCTGACGCAACTGTGAGACGAGGGGAACCCTTCGACGCCGAGATGGTACCGATCGTCGGGCGGGACCTCCTGATGGGATGCGCCGCGTTCTACCCCGAGGAGCGGCCCGTGCAGCGGCAGCAGGTGGCCGGCTTCTGGATCGACCGGCACCAGGTGACCAACGCCCAGTTCGCGGCGTTCGTCGCCGCGACCGGCTACGTCACGGTCGCCGAGCGGGCCCTCAACCCTGTCGACTTCCCCAGCGCTCCAGCCGAGCTGCTCCAGCCCGGGGGCCTGGTCTTCCAGCAGGCCGACCGGCCGATCCCGCTGCACGACTACACGGCGTGGTGGCGGTACCAGCCGGGCGCGAGCTGGCGCAGCCCGCGCGGCCCTGGTTCGGGGATCGACGGGCTGCACGACCATCCGGTCGTCCAGGTCGCCTACGAGGACGCCACGAGCTACGCCGCCTGGCGAGACGCCCGGCTGCCGACGGAGGCCGAGTGGGAGCTCGCTGCCCGGGGAGGACTGGAGGGCGCCCTCTACACCTGGGGCGACGAACCCGACTCGGACGGCCCGTACCTCGCGAACACGTGGCGTGGACGTTTCCCCTGGCAGAACCTTGCCCTCGACGGCTACGAGACCACATCGCCCGTGGGCGCCTTCCCAGCCAACGGCTACGGCCTGCACGACATGGCGGGCAACGTCTGGGAGTGGACGAGCGACTGGTGGCAGGACGACCACCGTCCCCGCGGCGGCTCCTGCTGCGGCCCGGACGACGGCAGGAGCACCGCCGCGCCGGGCGAGGTCGTCCCGCGACGCGTGATCAAGGGCGGTTCACACCTGTGCTCGCCGGACTACTGCCTCCGGTACCGGCCTGCGGCACGCCAGCCCGAGGCCGTCGACACCGCCACCTGCCACCTCGGGTTCCGGTGCGTCCGAGACGCTTCCGCGGAGTCGCCGACAGGCTGAGGACGCGAGTGCCTTCGCCTCACCCGCTAGCCCTCGACACGGTCTGGCGCGGGCGTCGCCAGGAGCTCGACCAGCGTGACGAGCACGCCCGCGACGACGGCGGTCCACACGACGAGGGCCGGGGTCGGGTCGGCCGCGAGGAGGAGGACGAGCGCGGCGAGGGCGATCACCACGGTGCGTGCGAAGCCCTTGTGCCGCCCGAGCCACACACCCACCGGACCCGCGGTCGCGCCGCGGTCCCGCGCCCACGACCGCACGCCGCCGAGACCGCGGGACATGCTCGCGCGCAGGCTCGTCGCGGACGCGCTCCCGCCGGCGAGGTAGGCGACCAGCGCGACGACGAGACCGAGGACCCCCACGGTGCGCAGCGTGAAGCGCAGGAACGACACCACCTGGTCGAACACGACCTCGGCGGCGTCGAGGCGCACGACGGCGCCGCTGAGCGCGTCGAGGTACAGCCCGCGCGCCACGGCGAGCGCGATGCCGAGCACGACCATCGCGACCGCGAGCGCCAGCCCGGCGACGACGAGCGCACGCAACCGGTGCGTCGCCGCGAGGACGCCCGCGGCGAGCAGCCCCAGCGCGACCCACGGCAGCCAGGTGGCGAGCGCGACGAGCTGGGCGTACCGGTTCTGGACCTCGACGAGCTGCGTGGTCTGCGCGATCGTGAACGTGGCGTCGACCTCGGGGATGTTCCCCGCCACGTCGAGGCCACGGTCCACGAGCCGTTCCTTGAGCAGCTCGATCATCCCCGAGAGCTGGATCGTCAGCTGCCCGTCCTGCCCGACCTGGAGGACGCTTCCGTCCTCCCCGCGCATCACCTGGACGAGCTGCTCGTGCGCGACCCGGTTCGCCTGCACCCACGCCGTCTCGAACTGCTCGCTCTGCACGACGCGGTCGGCGGCCCGACGGACGAACGACTCGACCCCGCTCGTGAGCGGCGCCTCGAGCGCGTCGATCGCCCGGGTGGCGCGCTGCGCGGCACCCTGCGCCTCGACCGCCGTCGTGACCTCGTCCAGGAGCACCCCCACGTCGATCCGTTCCATGACGGCCTGCGTGAGCCGGCCCGCCACGGCGGACTGGACCACGGGGTCGGCGGCGAGGGGTCCGACCGTCTCGACGTAGCGGTCGGTGTCCGTGAGCTCTCGCTGCGCCCAGGCGGCGACGGCGCCCGCGGGGGCCAGGAGCGCCCCGAGCAGGATGAGGACGACGGACGCGGCGCTGCGCATCCGGTGGCGCGGCGCCCGGGTGCCCGGGGCAGACGCCCCGGCCCCGGTCGTCGCCCCGGTCGTGGCGTGGGTGGCCTCGAGCCGCCGTCGCAGGTCCGCGTTCTCGCGCTCCAGCGCGTCGAGGCGCGCGGCGAGGTCGCGTCCGTCCCGCTGCTCGTCCACGGGAGACCCCTACTGCCGGGCCATCGCGATACGCATCCGCTCGTCGGGGTCGACGACGTGGTCGTGCGTGTCCGTGCCGACGTCGAGCAGCACGCGGTGCAGGCGCCCGGTGAAGCGGCTCGTGCGCGTCGTGTAGTCCGGGGAGACGCACGTCCCGGACTCGTACCCGATGTCCGTCGTCTCGTCGGCGGAGAACACCATGGGCTGGGTCGCCTCGACCCGCCCGGTGCCCACCGGCGCGTCGTCGTGGTGGAGGGTGACGGTCCCGCCCTTGGCGAGGCCGCCGCCGTCGTACGCGAACTCCATGCGCAGCGCGTGGGCGCCGGACGGGACGGGCTCGTCCGCCGACACGGTGAACAGGTGGATGCCGAGCACGTTGTACGCGAACGTGAGCCGACCGTCGTGGACGTACAGGCTCCACCCGCCGAACCGCCCGCCCTGGGCGATGAGGACGCCCCCGACGCCGGCCTCCGGCACCTCGACCTCCGCGGTGACGGAGAACGACCGGTTCTTCATGCTCACGACGCTGTTCTCCGACAGGCGGCCCATCCCGGGGTAGAAGACCTGGGACGTCCCTCGGATGAGGGTGGGGCGGCCGGCCATCGACGGCTCCAGGCGCTCGGACGTCCGGTCGTCCATCGGCAGGACGTTGTACTTCGTCGCCTCGATGAGCCACAGCCGCTGGAGCCTCGCGAGCATCTCCGGGTGCTCGGCGGCGAGGTCGCGCGCCTGGCTGTAGTCGCGCGAGCCGTCGTAGAGCTCCCACACGTCGTCGTCGAACGCGGGAAGCTCGCCGCCGACCATGACCCACGGCGTGCGGTGCTTGGTGACGGCGCTCCAGCCGCGGTGGTAGATGCCGCGGTTGGCGAACATCTCGAAGTACTGCAGGTCGTGGCGCTCCGGCGCCTCGGCGTCGTCGAGCGCGTAGAGCATGCTCGTGCCCTCCATGGGCGACTGCTGCACGCCGTTGACCACCGTCGGCTCGGGCAGCCCCGCCGCCTCGAGGATCGTCGGCGCGATGTCGACGACGTGGGTGAACTGCGAGCGCAGGCCGCCCTTCTCGGCGATGCGGCTCGGCCAGTGCACGATCGTCCCGTTCCGGGTGCCGCCCCAGTGCGACGCGACCTGCTTGGTCCACTGGAAGGGCGTGTCCATCGCCCACGCCCAGCCCACCGCGTAGTGGTTGTACGAGCTGGGCGAGCCGAACTCCTCCATCTTCGAGCGCATGAACTCCGGGGTCTCGAGCGCGGCCATGCCGTTGAAGTTGGCCATCTCGTTGAACGCGCCGTTCACGGTGCCCTCGGCCGACGCGCCGTTGTCGCCGACGATGTAGTAGACGAGGGTGTCGTCGAGGACGCCCAGCTCCTCGAGCGTGTCGATCAGCCGGCCCACGTGGTGGTCGGTGTGCTCCAGGAACCCCGCGTAGACCTCCATCTGGCGCGCGAGCACGGGCTTGAGGTCGTCGGGCATGTCGTCCCACGCGGGGATCTCGTCGTGCCGCGCGGTGAGCTCGGCGTCCGGCGGGACGACGCCGAGCTCCTTCTGCCGCGCGAAGGTGCGCTCGCGCTGGACGTCCCAGCCGTCGTCGAACGCGCCGCGGTACTTCTCGATCCACTCCGCCGGCACGTGGTGCGGCGCGTGCGTCGCGCCCGGGGCGAGGTAGACGAAGAACGGCTTGTCGGGCATGAGCGCCTTCTGCTGGCGCACCCACGCCGCGGCGTGGTCCACGAGGTCCTCCGTGAGGTGGTAGCCCTCCTCCTCCGTCGCGGGCGGCTCCACCGGGGTCGTGCCCTCGTAGAGCGCGGGGTCGTACTGGTTGTTCTCGCCGCCGATGAAGCCGTAGAAGGTCTCGAACCCTCCCGCGCCCGTCGGCCACGCGTCGAACGGACCCATCGGGGAGGTCTGCCAGACCGGGACCTCGTGGCACTTGCCGAACTGCGCCGTCGAGTAGCCGTTGAGGCGCAGGGTCAGGGCGAGCGGCGCCTTGGTGTTGGGCCGCAGCGAGCTGTTGCCGGGCGCCGACGTCGCGGTCTCGGTGATGCTGCCCATGCCGACGGAGTGGTGGTTGCGCCCCGTGAGCAGCGCCTGCCGCGTGGGCGCGCACAGCGCCGTGGTGTGGAATCGGTTGAGCCGCAGCCCGCCCCCGGCGAGGCGCTCCGCCGTCGGGGTGGCGCACGGGCCGCCGAACGCGCTCGACGCGCCGAACCCGACGTCGTCGAGCAGGACCACGAGCACGTTGGGCGCGCCCTCGGGCGGGAGCAGCGGCTCGATCGGCGGGTACGACGTGTCCGGGTCCTTCGCGTCGTACGTCGTCAGCCCGCCGGCCGGCCGGTCGGGGATCGGGAGCATCGCGCGGGCGTGACGGTCGGGGCGCATGGGTCCTCCACGGGTCCGGTGCGGACGGAACCCTTCCGACGCTAGGGACGTCGGATGCACCCCACATCACCCAGACCGCGTGAGAGCGAGCCGGTCAGGGGACGCGGAAGGTCACGGTGCGCACCGGGTTGTCGAACTCCGTCGTGCGCATCGATACCTGGACCGTCCATTCGCCCCCGGTGGGGAGCACGACGTCGCCGGCGTAGACACCCGGACCGAGCGAGACGACCGCCACCTCCCCGAGGTCCACCTCGTCGGACGTCAGGCTGAGCCGTGGCGCCTCGTAGCCCTCGGCGGGCTCGCCGGCGGCGTCGGTCATCGTGATGGTGAGGGTGGCCGGCCCGACGGCCGGCGGGTCCAGGGCCACCTGCGCGGAGATGTGGCCCAGCTGCACCGGCTCCTGGGCGCTCGACTCGGACCCGTCGACGGCGGTGACGGCCCCGACGGTCGTGGGGCTCCGGTCCACCAGGAAGCCCGTGACGACCAGGACCGCCACGAGCAGGCCCGCCTCGGCGACCGCGACACGGACCACCGGCGTCGCGGGCGACCCACGGTCGCGGCCGCGAGGGGCGGCGCGCAGGCGCCGCAGCAGGACGAACCGGTTCCACGCGGCGAGGGCGATCGCCACCAGCGCGACGAGGACCTTGACGAGGAGGAGAGCCCCGTAGCCGGAGTCGGAGCCGACGAGCACCTCCCAGCTTCCGGCGACCCGCCAGGCCAGGAAGGTCCCCGCGACCACGAGCACCGCCAGGATGCCCGCGGCCCAGGTCGAGAAGCGGCCGAGCACGACGGCGGCGGCGTCGCTCCGCGCGAGGTCGCCGAGCACCAGGGCGATCGCCACCAGACCTCCCAGCCACAGGGCGCCCGCGGCCAGGTGCAGCACGTCCACGGCGACCACGAGCACCTCGGGCGTCGCCGCCCTCGTGTGGCCGGTGAACGCCGGTGCCGTGACGGCCAGGACGCAGCCCACCAGCACGAGGACGACCCGCCTGCGGTCCGGCGCGCCGTCCCGCGGGAGCGACGCCACGGCCAGCACCAGACCGAGGACCACGGCGGCGGGCACGACGTACTCGGCCGGCGCGAGCGATGACAGCGACGACAGCGCCGAGCCGTCGGTGAGCGCCGAGGGAGGCAGGCCGAGCTGGTAGAGCGCGACCAGCGGCACGGCGAGCCACCAACCGAGCGCCGCGACGGCGGCCGCCCAGCGCGCGACCGGCCGGAGCCGACTGCGCGAGCGGTCCGCGACGCGGTCGCGCGGGAGGAACAGGACGGTGAAGGCCGCCACTCCCGCGGCCACGAGGAGGCCGACGTAGCCCAGCGCGCGGACCAGGCCCAGGAGGGGCGGCGCCTCGGTGGTGGCGTCGGCGCCCGTCGCGGGCGCGTCCACCACGGCGCTCGGGGCGCCCACGGAGAAGCTCAGCGAGCCGCCGATCGGATGCCCG
Organism: Cellulosimicrobium sp. BMG9.22; assembly: GCF_059159975.1. NCBI lineage: Bacteria > Bacillati > Actinomycetota > Actinomycetes > Micrococcales > Promicromonosporaceae > Cellulosimicrobium > Cellulosimicrobium sp. BMG9.22. Next base: position 28,565 of record NZ_JBZGBY010000025.1, read on the forward strand.
TCCTCCGACACGAGGCGCCACACGACCACGAGCGTGCCGTCCGCGACCTCCTCGTCCAGGTCGACGAAGAGCTGCGACGCGCTCACCGTGGCCGACGAGGCGACCTCCTCCCCCGTGGCGTCGAAGACCTTGATCCCCGCGGGGACGCCGATCACGGACTCGTCGAAGCTGAAGGTGATCCGCTCGGGGGCGGTCTCGAGGACGTCGCCCTGCGCCGGGTCCGTGCGCACGAGCGTGGCGTGGGCGGCGGCACCGCCCGCGGGGCCGAGGAGGAGGGCGCACACGACGGCGAGCAGGAGCAGCACGCTCCCGGCGCGCCTCCCTGCGTCTGTGCGCGTCACGGGCGCTTCACCGCCGTACCCGACGCCGCAGCAGGACCGCCACGCCCGCCAGGGCGCCGGCGACCACGACGGCGATCGCTCCGTAGGCGACCGCGACGCGCGGCCCCCCGGCGGCGGCCGCGCCCACCGCCTCGCCGGAGGTCACGACGATGACGGGCGCCGGTCTGTCGAGCGCGTCGCCGCTCTCCTCGTGCGAGTCGTGGCCCTCCTGGTGCGCGGCGTCGGTGGCGTGACCCTCCTCGGCGACCTCGGTCCAGGCCGCCTCCCCCTCCTCGCACTGCTGGACGACCGGCAGGACGAGCATCGCGCCGACCTCGTCGGGCAGGCGCACGGAGAGCTCGAGCTCTGCGAGCTCGCCGTCCGGGAGCGGCTCGTCGGTCGTCCAGGTCACGCGGTCCGCGGCCTGGTCCAGCGCCCAGCGGTCCGTGCCGGAGGCGGTCACGTCCGCGACGCCGTCGGGTATCCGCACGGTGATCCCGGTCGTCGCGGACCCGCTGCACCCGTGCGGGATCGCGACCCGCAGGACGGCCGTCGCACCCGCCGCCGTCGTGGAGGGGGTGATGGTCACGTGGGCCGACGCCGCGGTCGAGCCGAGGACGACGAGGACTGCGGCGACGAGCCCGGACAGGGTCACGCGGCGGACGACGGTCGTGCGAGGCATGGCGACTCCGAGAAGTGGGGTGGATCACACCGAACCAGGAGGGCGGCCTGATGTCAAGGATGTGAACTGGGGTCGAGATGATGGACAGGGCTGGATGCTGCGCGTACCGTCGTTCACGTCAACGAACCCAGGTCGCTGTCTTGAACCCGCCCCGTGCGAAGCGGCCGCCATCGGAGGAAAAGATGCCCAACATCACCGTCGAGCTGCTGCGTGGCCGCACTCTCGAGCAGCGACGCGACTTCGCCCAGGCCGTCGCCGACAGCGCCGTCGAGATCCTGGGCGCCCGGCGCCAGGACGTCCGCATGGTCTTCAGCGAGATCACCCCCGACGTCGTCGCCAACGGCGGCGTGCTCGCCAGCGAGGACGAGAGCCGCGCCGGCGTGGTGGCCTCGCTGTCCGACGACTGACAGAGGTCGCCGGGACGACGGGCGTGGGCCCGGAGGAAGCTTCCTCCGAGCCCACGCCCTTCCTGTGCGTCAGGCGCAGCTGGCGGCGGAGTACGGGGCCTGGAGCGCCTGCCCCCCGACCTCGATGCTCGCCGTTCCCGCCGCGACCGCCGCGGACCGCGTCGCGAACGACTGGTACGCCGACGCACCCGGCGCGACGCCGGCGACGGTCCGTGCGCCGAACGGGGTGGAGAGCGTCACGTCGAGCGGCACGTCCCCGGTGTTGAGCGCGCGCACCGCGACGTACGCCTTCCCCGCCAGGCAGCGGCCGACCGCCTGCACCTCCAGGTCGGGCACCGCCGCATCCACCGTGACGGTCACCGTCGTCGCCGCCGACGACGCGGTGCCGTCGGACGCCTGGTAGGTGAACGTGTCGGTGCCGGCGAACCCGCTGTCGGGCGTGTAGGTGAACGATCCGTCCGCCTCCAGGACGACCTCGCCGTTCGTGGGCTGCGTGAGCCCCGTCGCGGTCAGGGCATCGCCGTCGGCGTCGGTGTCGTTGGCCAGGAGCCCTGGCGCCTGGACCGTCAGCGGCTCGTCCGGCGCCGCGGCGTAGGCGTCCGCGGTACCCACGGGTGCCGCGTTGGCAGGCGTCCCGGCGTGGAGGTCGCCCACCTGCTCGGCGGTCAGCTCGTAGCCGAACATCCGGAAGTCGTCGATGAACCCGTCCCACCGGCCGTCGCCCCAGCTGGTCCCGCCGAGGAGGTTCATCGTCGTCTGACCGCCCACCCCGACGTCACCGATGTCGACGGTGAAGTCGTCGCGCGTGGCCTGGAGCTCGCCGTCGAAGTAGATCTTCCCGACCGAGCCGCTCTGCGTGAACACCACGTGCGTCCACTCGTTCAGCGGCAGGTCGTTGCCCTGTCCCAGGACCAGACGTTCCTGGGCGCTGCCCGGGGTGCCGGGTGCCTTGAACGTCGCAGCGAAGCCGGTCGGGCCGCTGGTCTGGGTGTTGGACTGCAGCAGGAAGAACGTGTCGGTGCTGCTGCCGATCTGCACGAGCGGGACCCAGGTGGGCAGCGCGTCCGGGCGGGCCCAGACGGAGACGCTGAACTGGTCCTCCATCCCCGCCTCGATGTTGTCCGGCAGCCGGACATGGTTGCCCGTCCCGGCGGCACCGCCGGGCAGGTTGAGCGCCGGGCCGAACCGGCCCTCCGTCGTCCAGCCCGAGGCACCGGTGAGGGTCGCCGCCCCGACCGAGCTGTCCAGACCGGTGTTGGCCGCGGTCGATCCCTGACCCTCGTCGAAGGCGTAGTGGATCGGGGTCCCCTCGCCCGGTGGCGGCCGCTCGACCGTGTGCTCCACGGTCTGCGCGGAGTCGCGCCACCCGTCGTCGGCGAGGAAGCGGACCTCCACCTCGTGGTCTCCCGGGGAGAGCGCCACGTCGGTGAACGTCGCCGCGCCGTCCGTCACGTCGACCTGCCCGCCCCTGCGGGTCCCGTCGACCCACAGCTCGGCGACGCCCGCGGGGGCGGCACCGGCCTCGTCCTCGACGGCGGCCGAGACCGTGACGGGCTCGCCGAACGGCGACGGCGAGGCGGGCTCGACGGCGACCGTGGTCGTCGTCGCGAGCGCGCTGCCGTCGGCGTACAGGGCCGCGACGTCGGCGTCACCGAGCGTCGACGTGTAGACGCGGACGTCGTCCATGAGGCCGTCGTAGGCCGGGTCCGGGTAGCCGTTGCGCCCGAGCCAGTTGTTCGTCGTCGGCCCGACGTCGGTCATGTCGATCGTCAGGTCGTCGCGGGACGCGATCGGCTCGCCGTTGAGGTACAGCGTTCCGGTCGCCCCCTGCCGGGTGAAGGCGACGTGGTTCCACTCGTCGACCTCCACGTCACGCGTCGGCACGGCGTAGACCCGTTCCTGCAGGTCGTCGCCCTTGGCCTTGAACGTCGCCGCGAGGCCGGTGGCCCCGGCGGCGTTCGTCTGCATCTGGATCTGGAAGAAGCTGCCGGCTCCTTCGAGCCCGTCGCCGAGGTGGAACAGGCCGATCCAGTCCGACCTCACGTCGGGCCGCACCCAGAACGAGGTGGTGAAGCTCTCCGCGCCCTGGAGCAGGTCGTCGGGCAGGTCCACCGCGTTGGCGTTGCTGCCACCGCTGAGGTCGAGCGCGCCGCCGAGGACCCCGCTCTCGCTCCACCCGGTCGCACCCGTCAGCGTGGCCGCGCCCACCGACGCGTCGGTTCCGGTGTTGGCCGCGGTCGTTCCGGAGCCCTCCTCGAACTCGTAGTGCACGGGGACGTCGGAGGCGCCGGGGTCGGCGCCCACGACCACGAGGTCGTCGATCATGACGCCCGCACCGGAGTCTCCTGCGGCGATGGTCAGGTCGTGCGACCGTGCCCCGGCCACGAACGACCCGACGTACGTGCCGAACCCGTTCTGCGACGACACGTCCGTCGCCGCGGTCAGGGTCGTCGACAGGTCACCGACCGTGAGGTCGGCGGTGCCGGGTGCGGTGCCGGCGGACCGGCTGTCGCGGGCGTAGCGCAGCGAGAGTCGGTACTCGCGCCCCGGGTCGAGGCCGTCGAGCGTCCGGGTCAGGCTGCCCTCGGCGCCCACGCCGAGGTGGTACCCGGTGAGGCCCAGACCGCCCTGGCTGGGCTCGGCCGCACGGACCAGCTGGACCGTGCTGTCGACCTCCCACGGGGACATCCGGCCGTTGCCCGGCTCGACGTCGACGACGGCGGGCGGGTTGGCGGAGCGCCACTCCGCGGGCACCCGCGGGTACTCGAGCTGGTCGACCAGGTGCGGGGCGACCGTGTCCATCTCGACCTCGGGGTCGATCTGGACGATGTCGGCCACCGACGGCGTGCCGTCCTCGTCGAACACGAACAGCATGTACGCACCGGGCGGGGCGTACGTGCCGTCGACCGGGGTCTCGATCGTCAGGGTGTCGCCGTCCTGGGCGAACGCCAGGTCCTGGAAGTTCTGGTCGTTGTTGAAGCCGTGCGTCACCGAGCCGTTGCGGACCAGGGTGACCCGGGAGACCGCGCCGTCGGCCTGCACGTCGAACGTGCCGGCGTAGCCGACCTCCTTCGGCACGCCCGTGACCTCCGGGCGCACCGCCGGCTCGTCACCGTCGAAGAGGTACGCCGGGGAGTAGAACTCGACGTCGGTGTAGTTGCGCGGGCCCGGCGTACCGCCGCCACCCACCATGAGGCGGCCGTCGGGCAGGAGCAGCGCGACCGAGTGGTACAGGCGGGCGTGCTCGTAGGGCACGTCCACCGTCGTCCACTCACCGGTGTCGGGGTTCCAGATCTCGGCCTCGGTGACGTAGCCGCCGTTGCCGTTGTTGTCGCGCGAACCGCCGGTGACGATCACGTTCCCGTCGGGCAGCACGGTGGACGTGGCCCAGTGCCGGGCGTGCTCCATCGGCTCGGTCGCCTCGACCACGGGTGCGTCGGTGCCGCCGGTGATGTCGACGGTGAAGCCGGCGCGGGCGCCGGCGGGACCGCCGCCGTTGGCCCACCAGCCGCCACCGACCTGCAGGATCTTGCCGGGGCGGTACATCGTCGCGGTGGACGTGGCACCGACCGGGTTGCCGAGCCCGCCCTGGTTCGCGACCCCGGCGGGCAGGGTGCCCCGGAGGATCACCTCGCCGTCGCCCGAGGGGTCGAGCTCGTACATCTGCGTGCCCGTGATGTTGAAGACGTTGCCGTTGCCCGGCGCGACGAACGCGCGCGGGTACCACCAGCGGTTCTCGTCGGGCCCGTTGCCGTTGCCACCGTCGCCGTAGGCCGCGGCGCTCGTGGCGCCCTCGAGGAGCCGCCAGGAGCTGCCCTCGTCGGGCGTGTAGATCTCCGGGGTCAGGACTCCGGGGCCACCCGGGCCACCCTCGAGGCTGCCGCCCTGCACGACGACCGAGCCGTCGGGAAGGGTGGTGCCCGTGGGGTACCAGCGCGGGAAGTTCATCGGTGCCTCGTTGCGCAGGCCCTGGTTCGTCGTGTAGCTCGTGACGCCGATCGCCGCGTCGTTGGGCGCATTGCCGCCCAGGCCGTCGTCACCGCCCACGGTCATCGTGGCGCGCCGGTGCGGCATCTGGACCTGCATGGAGCAGAACAGGTCGGTGTACGTCGTGTTCGCGACGAGCCCCGATCCGACGTTGGCCGCCGTCCGTTCCTCGTCGGGGTCCCAGACGTCGATCTCCATCTGGCCGCCCTGGTGGACGCACGAGTTGCCGCCGAAGTCGTAGGGCGTGCCGTCGGTGCAGCCCGCCGAGACGCTGCCGAAGGACTGCACGCGGCCGTCGGACGTCAGCGCCGCGTTGATCGGGACCAGCGGCCAGGGCGTGACCCCGCTCCAGGAGCCCTGCTCGGCCTTGACCGGCGGTGAGCAGTCGGCCGGGAGGAGGCCGGCGGAGTAGGCGAGACCGTTCTTCATCTGCGTGCGGATCGGGGCCTCGGCGTACGCCGTGCCCTCGTGCCCCATGCCCGAGTACCAGGACCGACCGCCGTCGATCTCCTGGCACCAGGTGATCGGGTGGCTCGTGCCGTTGCGCCCCATGCCGTACGACGACTCGTCGGCCTCGAGGAGGGTGCGCACGTTCGGCGCCGGGTTGACCACCCAGTCGTACCACTCGTCGCTGCGGGTGAGCTCGGCCGGCAGACCCTGGGTCAGCGGGTGCGTCGTGTCCTTGACGACGACCCGGCCCGGGCGCACCGCGGGGTTCTCCGGGTGGCCCTCGGACACCGCACCGACGAGCCGGGCGTAGAACGGGTTCACGTCGTGCTCGCTCTGCCCGACCGACCAGCCGGCGTAGTGCAGGCCCATGTAGCCGCCGCCGCCGCGGATGTAGGACTCGAGCGCGGCCCGCTGGTCCACGTCGAACAGGACCCCGCCGGTCTGGGCGAAGACCACCGCGTCCTTGTCCGCGAGGTTCTCCATGCTGAACGCGGCCGGGTCCTCCGTCTCCTGGATCTCGACCGGTTGCGAGTACTCGGTGCCCAGCTGGGTCGCGAGGTCGCGCACGGCCTGGCGGGCCTGGACGTGCGAGGCGTGGAAGTTGGGCTTGTAGAACAGCAGGACGCGCAGCACGCCGTCGGCGACGGTGCCGGTCCCGGCCGGCAGGGCCTGCTGGGTCGACGTCACCGCCGGGGCGGCGTGCGCGGCGCCGGTCGCGAGGGGTAGAGCGACCGCCAGGGCGGCCAGCATGGCCGCCAGGCGCACGCGCGCTCGGCGGGGGCGGCGCGTGTCACGCCGCCGGTCGGGTCTGCGGAACAGGTTCATCGTTGAATCCCTTTCGCACGGGTCTCACGGACATGAGGGCAGCCCGAGCAGCCGGACCCCCGGACGGGGGCCGGCCACCCAGACCTGACTCTGGTTCTTGCTGTTCTTGCTGTTCCTGCTGCTTCTTCCTGTTTCCGGTGTTCCGGTGTTCCGGTTCAGCGCCTGCGGAACCCGCTCAGCGGAGCTCGGCGATGACCGTCTTGAGCTCCGTGTAGTCGTCCAGGCCGAACGACCCCAGCTCGCGGCCCCACCCGGACTGCTTGAAGCCACCCCGCGGGAGGGTGACGTCGTCGGCGTGCCAGGTGTTGAGCCAGACCGTGCCGGCCCGCAGCCTGCTCCCGACCCGGTGTGCCGTGCCGAGGTCGCGCGACCACACGCCCGCGGCCAGGCCGTACACGGTGTTGTTGGCCGCCGCGACGACCTCGTCCTCGGTGTCGAACGGGATCGCGGTGACGACGGGACCGAAGATCTCGTCGGTCTGGACGGCCATCTGCTCCGTGACGTCGGTGATGAGCGTCGGGGAGAAGAAGAAGCCGCGGTCCGCGGCCGGGTCGGGGCTGCCCGCCGCGAGCGTGGCGCCGTCGGCGACCGCGCCCCGGACGTAGCCCATGACCTTCTCGTGCTGCTCCTGCGAGACCAGCGGCCCCATCGTCGTCGCCGGATCGAACGCGTCGCCGACCCTGATCGCCCGCGCCGCCGCGGCGACGCCCTCGATCACCTGGTCGAACACCTCGCGCTGGACGTACAGGCGAGAGCCGTTGACACAGCACTGGCCCTCGTTGAAGAAGCCCGCCAGGGCCGCGCCGGCGATCGCGGCGTCGAGGTCGGCGTCGGCGAAGACGATGTTGGGCGCCTTGCCGCCGAGCTCCAGCGAGACCTTCTTGAGGTTCTTCGAGGCGCCCGCGGCGATCTTCTTGCCGACCTCGGTGCTGCCGGTGAAGGCGACCTTGTCGACGCCGGCGTGGTCGACCAGGGCGGCGCCCGCGTCCCCGAAGCCGGGCAGGACGTTGACGACCCCGGCCGGGACACCGGCCTCGAGCAGCAGCTCGCCGAGGCGGAGCGCGGTGAGCGGGGTCTGCTCGGCGGGCTTGAGCACGACGGTGTTGCCCGCCGTGATCGACGGGATCACCTTGAAGCAGGCCATCGTCAGCGGGAAGTTCCACGGCACGATCCCTGCGACGACGCCGATGGCCTCGCGGCGGGTGTAGGCGTGGAACTCGCGGCCGGGCACCGACATGGGGATCGTCGTGCCCTCCATCTTGGTGGCCCAGCCGGCGAAGTAGCGGAACAGCTCGGCGGCCACGCCGACGTCGCCGCGGGCGGACGCGAGGCTCTTGCCGTTGTCGAGCGACTCGAGCTGCGCGAACTCCTCGGTGCGCTCCTCGATCATGTCGCCGATGCGCCACAGCAGGTGCGAGCGGTCGCGCGGGGTCATCCTCGACCAGGGGGAGCCGGACTCGAACGCGGTGCGGGCGGCCTGGACCGCCCGGTCGGCGTCGACCGCGGACGCCTGGGCGACCTGGACGAGGACCTCTTCGGTCGCGGGGTTGACCGTCGCGAAGGTCTGGCCGTCCTTCGCGTCCACCCACTCGCCGTCGATCAGCAGCTGCTTGGGCGAGGAGAGGAACGAGGAGACGGCGGGCAGGAGGTGGGAGCTCTCGGACATGGGAGCCTTCCAGGTGTCGGGGACGGGATCGGGCGGACGGGTACGGTCCGGACGGGTGCGGCCGGGCCGCGGCTACTTGATGATCAGCACCTTCGATCGGTCGAGGGTGAGCGCGACGGCGGCGACGATGATCGCGCCGTAGAGGATCTGCTCCCAGGCCGACGGGACGCCGACGATCGGCAGCCCGACGCGCAGCAGCGTCACCACGAGCGCTCCCGCGAGGCTGCGCCACAGGGAGCCGTGACCACCGGTGATGGCGGTGCCGCCCACCACGATGGCCGCCACCGCGGGCAGCAGCAGGTTGTCGGCCATGGTCGGGCTGCCGCTGAAGTTCCGGGAGACGAGCATGACCGCGGCGAGACCGGCGCACGCGCCGGAGAGCGTGAAGGCGGCGACCTTGACCAGGTCCACCGGCGCACCCGCGAGCCGGGCCGCCGACTCGGAGTAGCCGGTGGCGCGGACCCAGCTCAGGAGCGGGGTGAGCCGCAGGACCAGGGAGACGACCGCGACGACGAGCAGCGCGACGAGGAAGGCCATCGGCACCACGCCGCCGACGTAGAGCGTGAGCCAGTTCGTGACGTCCCGGTCGACGACCCGGATCGGGCCGGCGTCGGAGATCACCAGGGCGATCGCGGAGAAGATGCTCATCCCGCCGAGGGTGACGATGAACGACGGGATGCGGAGCAGCACGTGGAGCGTGCCCTGCAGAGCTCCGATCGCGCCGGCGGCCGCGACGACCGCGAGGGTGGTGAGCCCGCCGAGGTCGGGCAGCCACAGCGCGAAGAGGACCGTCGCCAGCGAGCAGAGCGCGGCGATCGACAGGTCGATGCCGCCGCACAGGACCACCACGGTGGCACCGGCGGCGAGGACGACGAGCGGAGCCGAGGTCCGGATCACCGCGGTGAGGCTGCTCTGGGTCATGAAGTCCGGGTCGGCGATGGTCAGCGCCGCCAGCAGCACGACGAGCGCGATGACCGGCATGAACGATGTGAGCCGCTGGCCCATGGTGGGGCGGCCGGTGACGACCGGGTCGAGGACCGGCTTGGTGAGGACGGGAGCGGACATGCTCAGACCATCTCCTTGACGAGGTCGAGCGGGGACGGCTTGCCCCCGGCGGGAGCGGCGACCTCCGTGGTCGCACGGCCGTCGCTCATCACGACGATCCGGTCGGACATGCCGATCGCCTCCTCGAGGCTGTCGGCCAGCAGCACCGTGGCCACGCCGCTGTTGGCGAGCTCACGGATCAGGCGGTACACCTCCGAGCGCGCCCCGATGTCGAGGCCGCGCGTGGGGTGGTCGAGCAGCAGCAGCCGGACGTCGCCGGAGACCAGCCACCGGGCCAGGACGACCTTCTGCTGGTTCCCGCCCGACAGCCGCTGGATCGCGGTGCTCCGGTGCGGGGTGCGGATCGAGAGCCGCTCGATCCACCGGTCCACCAGCGTCGCCTGCTTGCGCGGGCTCACCAGGGGGCCGGTGCAGCGCGCGCTCTGCTTGGCGAGCGTCATGTTCTCGGCGACCGACATCGGGCCGACCATGCCCTCGGTCTTGCGCTCCGCCGGGACGTAGCCGACGCCGGCGGCGCACGCCGCGCGGGTGCCGGACAGGTCGAGCTTCTCGCCGTCGAGGACGACCTCGCCGGCCGTGGTGGGCTCGGCACCGAAGAGTGCCCGGCACACGTCCTCGCGGCCGGAGCCGTGGACGCCGACGATGCCGACGATCTCGCCGGCGTGCACGTCCAGGTCGACGTCGCGGAACGCGGTGCCGGTCAGGCCGCGCACGACGAGGCGGGGTCTGCGGGGCTCGTCGGACCGTTCGGCGGCCCCCTCGTGGTAGTGGTCGTCGGCCCCGGTCGAGCCGATCATCATCCGGTGCAGGTCGCCCGGGACCGCGCCCTCGGCGGGCACCTCGCCCACGGACCTGCCGCCGCGCAGCACCGCGACCCGGTCGCAGACGTCGAGCACCTCGTCGAGCCGGTGCGAGACGAAGACGACGGACGCGAACTCGCGCAGCCGGCGCACCTGGGTGAAGAGGGTCTCGATCTCCTGGGACTCGAGCACCGACGTCGGCTCGTCGAGGATGATCACCGGCGGGTGGGACGTGCGCTCCTCGATGCGGAGCACCTTGGCGATCTCGACCATCTGCCGGTCGGCGAAGGTCAGGGTGTCGGTGCGGGCGAGCGGGTCGATGTGCGACCCGATCTTGTCCAGCTGCTCCTGCGCGAGCCGGCGCATCGTGTCCCAGCGGTAGATGCCGCGGCGCACGCCCGGCCCCTCGCTCCCGAGCACGATGTTCTCGGCCGCGGTGAGGTTCGGGACGAGCGACTGCTCCTGGAAGACCATGCCGATGCCGTGGTCGGCGGCGTCGACGACGCTCCTGAGCCGGACGCGCTCCCCGCGCACCCAGATCTCTCCGTCGTCGGGCTTCACGAGCCCGACCAGGGCCTTGAGCAGCGTGGACTTGCCGGCGCCGTTCTCGCCGGCGAGCCCGAGCACCTCGTTCCGGCGCACGACCAGGTCGACGCCGTCGAGCGCCTTGACGCCCGGGTAGTGCTTGACCAGGCCGCGCACCTCCAGCGCGGGCACGGGTGCGGGCACCAGCGACTCGGGTTCGATCTGGAGGTTCATGGTCACTTCGTCACCTGGTTCCTACGACGCTGGGGGATGACCGCGGCCGCGACGGCCGCGACGACGATGAGGCCCTGCACACCGCCCTGCCAGTAGGGGCTCACGCCGATCTGGACGAGGCCGTTGGTGAGGACCGTCACGAGCAGGACCCCGACCGCGGAGTGGAGGACGCCGCCGCGGCCGCCGGTGAGCAGGGTGCCGCCGACCACGGCCGCCGTGATGGCCGCGAAGTCGTAGCCCCTGCCCGCCTGGACGAGGCCGGCGCTGAGCTGGCTGGTGACCATCACGCCCGCGAGCCCGTAGAACGCACCGGCCATCGTGAAGACCGCCACCTTGTAGGGCGCGATCCGCACCCCGGAGAGCGCCAGCACCTCCTCGGCCCCGCCGATCGCGAAGGCGTACCGACCCAGGCGCGAGTAGCGCTGCACCAACCAGCCCACGAGCACGCACGCGAAGGCGATCCAGGTCAGCCGGGACAGGCCGAGGAACCGCTCGACCGCCCAGCCCTCGAGCATCGCGTCGGAGACGTTGGGCTGCACGCCCGCGAACAGGAGGGTGGCGACGCCCAGGCCTACGGCGGAGACGCCGAGGGTGGTCATGAACGACGGCACCTTGAGCACGACCAGGGCGAGCCCGCTCAGGCAGCCGAGCCCGGCCGCGAGGAGGACCGCGACCACGACCCCGAGGATCCCGAGGTCGTTGTCGTTGCGGTTGTTGGCGACCAGGAGGGCGACCGTGATGGCGGACGCCCCCATGATCCCGGGCACGGAGAGGTCGATCGACCCCATCATGAGCACGAAGGTGATGCCGCAGGCCACGACCATGAGCACCGCCGCGGCGTCCAGGACGTTCTGCACGTTGGCGAGGGTCCGGAAACCGGGGCTGAGGGCGGCGAAGACGGCGAAGACGACGACGAGCGCGACCGGCGGACCGGCGTCCCGGAGCGACACCCCCCGCCGAGGCTGGGGGCGCTGAGCGTTCACGACCTCAGGGTCGACGGGGGATGTCGTGGTCACGAGATCGGGCCCTGCGACCGGCTGAAGAGGTTGTCGCAGGCGAAGTCGGCCTCGTCGACCGCCGGGGAGGTGAACTCGGCGACGTTGTCCTGCTGGATGAGGAACTGCTCGGCGTACCAGGCGCGGTCCTCGTCGGCGATGTCCTCGAGCGCGAGCTCTCCGGTGGCCACGCAGTAGCCGATGGCCAGGCCGATGCCGCCCTGCCACGGACCGTCGCTCGAGACGGTGGCCGTCATGGTGCCGTCCTCGATCGCCGTGAGGGCGTCGGGCACGGCATCGATGCCGACCACGGCCACGTCCGTACGACCCGCCTGCTGCAGGGCCTCGAGCGCGCCGAGCGCCATGTCGTCGTTGGCGGCCCAGATGCCCTTGACCTCCGCGCCGTGCTTGGTGAGCAGCGTCTTGGTCACCTCCAGGGCCTCCGCGCGGGAGAAGTTGGCGGTCTGCTCGTCGAGCAGCGTGACGTCCGTGTTGGCCGCCAGCGACTCCTCGAGACCGGCGAACCGGTCCTTGGCCGCGCCGGTGTCCAGGATGCCCTGCAGGGCGATGATGCCGCCGGAGCCGCCGATCGCCTCGGCCAGCGCGTCGCCGATCTGCTTGCCGGACTCGACGCCGTCGTAGGTGATGTGGGACAGCCAGGAGTCGTAGTCGGTGACGTTCAGGTCGGCCGGCTTGTTCCACTGGGTGACGAGGTAGGCGCCCGCCTCCTCGGCGCCCTCGACGATGGGCGGGGTGTCGGAGTCGCCGTTGGGCAGGATGTTCATGACCAGGCAGTCGGTGTCGCCGGCGAGCAGCTGGCTGATCTGCTCCTGCTGACGCGTCGAGTCGCCGTCATAGGTGAGCCGCTCCTGGGTGAGACCGACCTGCTCGGCGAAGGCGTCGCCGCCGTCGAGCCATGCGGCCTCGTAGGGGTTGGACTCGTTGCGGACCTGGCCGACCAGGGTGACGTCCGCGGGGTCGCAGGCGCCGGCCTCGGTCTCGCCGCCACCACCGCCGCCACCGGATGCTTCGGCCGTGCAGCCCGTGAGCGCGGCGGCCGCGAGGGTGACCCCGATGACGGCGGCCGTGGGTCGAGAGGTGAACTTCATTGTCTGTCCTCGATTTTCGTGTCGTGCCGGTGTCCCGGCGGTGGGACTGATGTGACGAGCGGCGTCAGCGGGCCATCCAGCCGCCGTCGACGACCAGGACGTGGCCGTTGACGTAGTCGGCGGCGGAGGAGCTGAGGAACACGGCTGCCCCCGCGATGTCCTCGGCGGTGCCCCAGCGACCGGCCGGGATGCGGTCCAGGATGGAGCGTGAGCGGTCCGCGTCCTCGCGGAGCGCAGCGGTGTTGTCGGTGACCATGTAGCCCGGCGCGACGGCGTTGACCTGGACCCCGTGGGGCCCCCACTCGTTGGCCAGCGCCTTGGTCACCCCGGCGACGCCGTGCTTGCTGGCGGCGTACGACGCGACCCGCAGTCCGCCCTGGAAGGACAGCAGGCTCGCGACGTTGACGATCTTGCCGTGGCCCCGTTCGACCATCGGCAGACCGAGCTGCTGGGTGAGGAAGAAGAGCCCGTCGAGGTTGACGTCGAGCACGCGCCGCCAGGAGTCGCGGCTGACGTCGACGGAGTCCTCGCGCTCGATGATCCCGGCGTTGTTGACCACGACGTCGATCCGACGCGAGGCGTTCAGCTCGGCCCCGACCCGCTCGACCGCGTCGAGGTCGCTCACGTCGAGGTCGACGACGTCGACGTCGACGCCCAGGTCGGCGACCTGCTCGCGGGTGGCGTCCTGGCTCCCCGGACGGCCGAGGAGGACGACGTCCGCGCCCGCTCGCGCGAGACCGAGCGCGATCGCCTGCCCGAGTCCACGGCCCGCGCCGGTCACCGCCGCGCACCTGCCGTGCAGGTCGAACGGCGAGCGCGTCCCGGCGCTCGGAGCGGTCGCCGGTCCCGCGGTCGGGCCGGTCGTCACAGGTCCTCCAGCGCCACGGGGCTCAGGTCCGTGTAGGCGTTGTTCTCGCCCGCCATCGCCCAGATGAACGCGTACGACCCGGTTCCGGCTCCGGCGTGGATCGACCACGGCGGGGAGATGACGGCCTCGCGGTTGCGGAGCACGAGGTGGCGGGTGGCACCGGGCTGGCCCATGAAGTGGAAGACGCGGTCGTCCTCGTCGAGGTCGACGTAGCAGTAGATCTCCGTGCGGCGGTCGTGCAGGTGCGGCGGGACGGTGTTCCAGACCGACCCGCTGGCGACGACGGTCACGCCGAACTGGAGGACGGAGGTCTGCAGCTCCTGGCCCCAGGCATAGCGGAAGAGGTTGCGCTCGTTGGCCGCCTCTGCCGACCCGAGCGCGACCGGCTCCACGTCGCTGTGGCTGAGCGCCTGCGTCGGGTACGTCGCGTGGGCCGGGGCGGACACGAAGTAGAACGCCGCCTCGGCACCGGCGAAGGAGACCTCGCTCCCTCTGCCGACGAAGAGGCCGTCGAGGTGGTCGAGCTCGAGCTTCTCGCCGTCGACGACGACGCTCCCGGCGGCGCCGACGTTGATGACGCCCAGCTCGCGACGCTCGAGGTGGGACTCCGTGCCCAGCACGCTGCTCCAGGCCGGGAGGTCGAGCTGGCCCGTCCCGGGAACGGCCCCGCCGACCACCATCCGGTCGTCGTGGGTGTACGTTCCCCGGACCTCGCCGTTCACGAACAGGTCCGCGACGAGGTAGCTCTCCCGCAGGTCCGCTGTCGTAGCCGTCTCCGCACTGGACGGGGATGTCGAATACCGAACCTGGATCATGCAAACCGCCTTTGGTCTGTGAACTGCGTTCGCCTATGTGAACTTGTCCGACCATAGACGTGATCCGCCTCAGTGGTCAAGGGGCTGAAACCTGTCCATGTATGCGAACCGCGCGGTAGGGTCGGTCGTGTACGGGTCGCAGGGCCCCGGAGGCATCACGAGGGAGAGTGTTCATGACGGTTCAGCAGGACACCCGGACGGAGCCGACCGGCACCAACGGCGCCGGGCCGGTCAAGTCCGCAGCCCGCGCCCTGGACCTGCTGGACGAGATCGCGTCCCGCGGCCCGGGGACGCAGCTCCAGCTCTCGGCGCGCCTCGGCATCCCCAAGAGCAGCCTGCACGCCCTGCTGCGGACCATGACGGACAAGGGCTGGCTCCAGACCGACCCCACGGGCAGCGTCTTCCAGCTCGGCATCCACTCGCTCGTCGTGAGCTCGGCCTACCTCGACGGCGACCCGGTGCTCGCCCGCGCCACGTCCGTGCTCGACGAGGTGGCCGCCGCGACGGGGGAGACGGTCCACCTCGGGCGCCTCGACGGCACCGACGTCATCTACACCGCGAAGCGCGAGTCGGTGCACCCGCTGCGGATGCACTCCGCCGTCGGGCGCCGGCTCCCCGCGTACGCCACCTCGCTGGGTCGCGCCCTGATTGCCGAGATGCCGCCCGAGTCGCGCGCGGACCTGGTGCCGGAGTCGATCGCCACGATCACCACGCACACGACCACCGACAAGCAGGCCGTGCTCGAGATCATCGACCGCGCGGCCCGTCAGGGCTACGCCACCGAGAGCGAGGAGTCGTGCCTGGGCGTGCGCTGCTTCGGCGTCGCCCTCCCGTTCAGCCGCCACGCCGTGGACGCCATGAGCGTCGCCGTGCCGATCAGCCGGCTCGGCGACGGGCGCGAGGACCTCATCATCGAGACCCTGCTCAGCGTGAGGTCCCGCCTGGCGGCGGTGCAGGACCACAGCCTCGTGCGCTGAGCCGGTCCCTAGAGCACCGGGACGTCGTCGCCGGCGACGAGCGCCTCGGCGTCCGCGACGACGGCGCGCTCCTGCGCCTGCGCGGCGGCGACGGCCTCGGCGCGGGCGGCGACGATCGCGCGGTGCAGGTCGGCGTGGACGCGCCGGCGCACACGGCGCGCGATCTCCTCGGCCTCGTCGGGCTCGACCGGGTCGCCGTCCTCCTCGCGCAGCGCGACGACGTCGGCCACCTCGAGCTCGATGCGCCGCTCCGCGTCGGCGAGCAGCGCGACGACCGCCGTGTCGGCGGCCCGCCCGAGGCGCGTCTCCTCGAACGCGCGGGTCGCGTCGTCGACGATCGCGCGGGCCTGCGCGACGAGCTCCGACGCGATCGCCGGCGAGTGCGCCGCGAGCGTCGCGAGGTCGTAGAGCAGCACGCCCTCCAGGTCGGCGACACGCGGGTCGACGTCACGGTGCAGCGCGAGGTCCAGCACGACGGTCGGGCGTGCCTCGGGCTCCTCGCCGGCCCGGACCGCGGCCCGCTCGCGCGCCCGCACGACCGCTGCGGCGTCGAGCACGTGCTCGATGACCTGCTCGTGCCGGGCCTCGGCCACGGCCCGGCCCCGCGCACCGCTGCACGACACGACGAGGTCGGCGTCCTCCAGCGCGGCGACGAGGTCGGCCACGGCCTCGACGCCCCGCGCGGCGGCGAACTCCTCGGCGCGACCCGACTGCGAGTACACGCGGACGTCGTCGCACCCGAGCGCGCGCAGCGCGGCGAGGCTCGCGCCCGCGTACGAGCCGGTGCCGATGAGGACAGCGCGGACCTGGTGCCACGGCGGGAGCTCGGCGGCGGCGAGCTCGAGCCCGAGGGCGACGACCGACCGGCCGGCCCCGCCGAGCGTCGTGGACGTGCTGACCTTCTTCGAGGTGCGCGACGCCGTCTGGAACAGCAGCTCGAGCGCCGAGGAGGTCACGCCGTCGGCGTGCGCGGCCTCGAGCGCGCGCTTCACCTGGCCGGCGATCTCGCGCTCCCCCACGACCATCGAGTCGAGCCCCGACGCGACCGAGAACAGGTGCTCCGCGACCTCGGTGCCCGCCCGGGTCCGGAACGCGGCGCTCGCCTCGGCGACGTCGACCCCCGAGGCGTCGGCGACCATGCGCGCGACGTGCTCCGTCGCGTGCCGCACGCTCGGCCCGTCGAGGGGCGCGTCGACGTCGAGGTACAGCTCGAACCGGTTGCACGTCGCGAGGACGACGGCACCGGTGATCACGTCGCAGGCCGCGACCGCGGAGCCGCCGATCGAGTGCGCCCCGGTGGAGAGTCGTTCCAGGGCGTCGAGGTCGAGCTCGTGGTGGCTGGCCGTGAGGGAGAGAAGAGCCACAGTGCCTCCGATTTAATCATTCCCCCGGGAGAGAGGCAGAATCGGTAGCTGTGATTCCTGTCGCCCTTTCCGCGGGCCATCCCCTGACCGACGGTCGTACGGACCGTTCCCCGCTCGTGCAGGCCCTGCGTGCGGGCACCACGGGAACCCGACCGGAAATCACACCGGTGTGGTTCATGCGCCAGGCGGGCCGGTCGCTGCCCGAGTACCGCGCCGCGCGCGAGGGCGTGAGCATGCTCGACTCGTGCCTGCGGCCCGACCTCGCGTCGGAGATCACCCTCCAGCCCGTCCGCCGCCACGGCGTCGACGCGGGCATCTTCTTCTCGGACATCGTCGTGCCGCTGCGGCTCGCGGGCGTCGAGGTCGACATCGCGCCGGGCGTCGGCCCGGTCATGGGCCAGGCCTACCGCACGCCCGACGACGTCGCGCGCCTCGTCGAGAGCGAGCTCACCCCCGAGGCCCTCGCCCCGATCGCCGAGGCCGTCGCCCTCACGGTGGACGCGCTGGGCAAGACCCCGCTCATCGGGTTCGCTGGCGCACCGTTCACGCTCGCCGCGTACCTCGTCGAGGGCCGTCCGTCGCGCGACCACCTCGCGGCACGCGCGATGCTGCGCGGCGACCCCGAGACGTGGCAGCGCCTCGTCGACTGGGCCGCCGACCTCACGGGGACGTTCCTCCGCGCCCAGGTCGCGGCCGGCGCGAGCGCCGCGCAGCTCTTCGACTCGTGGGCGGGCTCGCTCTCGCTCGCGGACTACGCGGCGGGCGCCGCGCCGGCGAGCACGCGCGCGCTCACGCACGTCGCCGACCTCGGGGTCCCCGTGGTCCACTTCGGCACCGGGACGGGCCACCTCCTGCCCGCCATGCGCGACGCCGTCACCGCGGCCGAGGTGCACGACGTCGCCGTCGGGGTGGACTACCGCACCCCGCTCGACGACGCCGCGCGGCTGCTCGCGGACGGGCACGCGCCCGTCCCGGTGCAGGGCAACATCGACCCCGCGCTGCTCGCCGCGCCGTGGGACGTGCTCGAGGCGCACGTGCGCGACGTGGTGCGGCGCGGCCGCGTCGCGCCGGGACACGTGGTGAACCTCGGTCACGGCGTCCCGCCGGACACCGACCCGGCCGTCCTGACGCGCGTCGTCGAGCTGGTCCACGCGCTGTCGTCCGAACAGGGCGAGGCGTCACGACCATGATCCCCGAGAGCACGGACGCGGTCGTCGTCGGCGCAGGCGTCGCGGGGCTCACCGCGGCCCGGACGCTGCGCGCGCAGGGGCTGCGCGTCGTCGTGCTGGAGGCCACGAACATTCCCGGCGGACCCGTCCGGGGCGGCGACCTGCCCGGCCTCGCCGGCGTCCGCGTCGACCTCGGCGCGGAGTCGTTCGCGGTCCGCGGCACGGCCGTCGGCGAGCTCGTGCGCGAGCTGGGGCTCGACGTCGTCGAGCCCTCGGGTGCGGGCGCCTGGGGCTACGCCGCCGGACGCGCCTACCCGTTGCCGCGCGCGGGCGTGCTCGGGATCCCCGCCGAGCCGTGGTCGCGGGACGTGCGCCGCGCCGTCGGGCTGGGCGGGGCGTTCCGGGCGAGCCTCGATCGCGTGCTCCCGCGGCGGCTCGCCGACCTGCGCACGCTCGAGACGTTCGCGCGGTCGCGCATGGGGACGCGCGTCACGGAGCGGCTCGTCGCGCCCGTCGCCGCGGGCGTCCACTCCGCCCCGCTCGACCGGCTCGACGTCGCCGCGGTGGCGCCGGGGCTGCTCGAGGCCTTCGAGCGCGAGGGTTCGCTCGCCCGCGCCGTCGCGTCGCTGCGTGCGCTCGCGCCCGCAGGGTCGGCCGTGCGGGGGATCGACGGCGGCCTGCACCGGCTCGTGGAGGAGCTCGCCGCGGGCTCGGACGTGAGGCTGCGCCACGAGGTCACGGACCTCTCCCGGCAGGACGTCACGGGTCGAGACGTGGATTCCGGCCCCGGATCCGGCGGAGATCGGGGCGGAAGTCCAGTTCTCGGTGCGTGGGTCGTGCGCGCGCAGACCCCCGACGGGCCGGTCGCGCTCGCCGCGCCGCGCCTCGTCGTCACCACGCCCGCGCTCGTCGACCAGCTCGGACCGCTCGTCGGCGGCCCGGCCGACCTCCTGCCCGACCCCGAGCCGGGCGCCGACGTCCGCCTCGTCACGCTCCTGCTCCGCGCGCCCGAGCTCGACGACGCGCCGCGCGGCACGGGCATGCTCGTCGCCCCGCCGCACCGGGACGCCGGACGCTCTGCGCCGCCGTCGGACGTCGAGGCCAAGGCCCTCACCCACTCGACGGCCAAGTGGCCGTGGCTGCGCGCGCGGGTGCGCGACGCCGTCGGGCCCGGGCACCACGTGGTGCGGCTGAGCTACGGCCGGATCGGCGCGACGTCGGAGCCCGACCTGGACCGCGTCGTCGCCGACGCGTCGCGCCTGTTCGGCGTCGACCTGCACGGCCGCGTGCTGGGCCACGTCGTGACCCGCTGGAACGGCGCGCTGCCCCCGCCGACCCCCGCCTACCGGCGCGAGGTCGCGGCGTTCGTGCAGCGGGTCGACGCCGTCCCCGGGCTCGGCGTCACCGGCGGGTGGATCGCCGGGACGGGGCTCGCGGCGATCGTCGGGCACGCGCAGGAATGCGCGCGCGGCCTCGCGCCGCACGAGTAAGGCAAACCTGAGTCGGAATCGCCCGAGAATGTGTACGAGAATTGCCGCGGAATTGTCCTGACACCTCGTCCGGAACGTCCTGACCGCCCGTCAGGACCACGTCACTCCTTCACGGAATTGCCGCGCGCCGACCTGCGCATTTTCGTCGATCACGGATGAGGGGAGAGACTGGGTCCGTGAGTTCTGCAGGTACGACGTCCCTCCGCGTGGGCACGCGCGGCAGCGCCCTCGCGACGACCCAGACCGGCCACGTCGCCCGACGCCTCGAGGAGCTGACCGGCCGCCACGTCGAGACGGTGCGCATCCGCACCGACGGCGACGTGCTCACGGGTTCGCTCGCCCAGATGGGCGGGACGGGTGTCTTCGTCACCGCGCTGCGCGAGGCGCTGCTCGACGATCGCTGCGACGTCGCCGTGCACTCCCTCAAGGACCTCCCGACCGAGCCCGCGCCCGGCCTGACCGTCGTGACGCCGGAGCGCGAGAACCCGCGCGACGTGCTGTGCGCGCGCGACGGGCGCACCCTCACGACCCTGCCGCGCGGCGCGCGGGTCGGCACCGGTTCCCCCCGCCGCGCGGCGCAGCTCCGCGCGGTCCGCCCCGACCTCGACGTCGTCGACATCCGCGGGAACGTCGACACGCGCCTGAACCGCGCGCTCGGCCCGGACGCGGACCTCGACGCCGTCGTCCTCGCCTACGCGGGCCTCGCACGCCTCGGCCGGCTCGACACGGTGTCCGAGGTGGTCGACACGGCGATCATGGCGCCCGCCGCCGGACAGGGCGCGCTCGCGGTCGAGGTGCGGACGTCGTCGCTCGACGACCCCGTGCTCGCCCGCGCCCTGCACGACCTGGACCACGAGCCGACGCGCCTCGCCGTCCTCGCCGAGCGCTCGCTGCTCGCCCGGCTCGAGGCCGGCTGCGCGGCGCCCGTCGGCGCGCACGCCGTCGTCGAGGAGGACGAGATCGCCCTGCTGGCCGTCGTCGTGCGCGTCGACGGGACCGAGCAGCTCAGCCACACCGCGCGCGCCACGCTCCCCGTCGGAGCGAGGGCCACGCAGGAGGAGCGGGACGACGCCGCACGCGCCCTCGGCACGCGCGTCGCCGACGCGCTCCTCGCCGACGGCGCCGACCGTCTCGCCCCCCTGCGCGCCACCGGCGCCGCGGGACCGGCCGCCACCGGGATCGGCTCGCCCGTGTCCGAGACGGCGACGACGAGCGGTCCTGCCGACCCGGACCGTGCCATCGAGACGGCGCGCGAGCAGCTCCGCGACGGCGGCTACCGCGGCGAGGCGGAATGACGCCGGGACCGCTGCGCGACCCGTCGCGCGGCCCCGCACCCGTGGTGCCGCCGCCACCGCCGCGCCCCGCGCCCGTGGTCCCACCGCCCCGCCCGGAGCGCCCGCTCGCCGGCCGGACCGTCCTGGTCCCGCGCAGCCCGGAGCGGGCCGCAGGCCTCGCCGCGACGCTCCGCGGCGCAGGCGCGCACGTCCTCGTCAGCCCCGCGATCGAACGCGCCCCGGTCGAGGACACCGCGCCCGTGGACGACGCCGTCGTCTGCCTCGCTGAGGGCGGCTTCGCCTGGGTCGTGGTGACGAGCGTCAACGCCATCGACGAGCTCACGGCGAGCGCCGCCCGCCTCCGCCTCGACCTGCCCACGGCCGCCCGCCGGGCCCGCTGGGCCGCCGTCGGCCCCGCGACGAGACGCGCCCTCGAGTCCGCGGGCATCCCCGTCACCCTCGAACCGACCGAGAACTCCGCCCGAGGCCTCGTCGCCACCTTCGCGACCCTCCCCCGCGACGACCACGGTTCTCCTTCGGCAGACCACGGTTCTACTTCGGCTGACCACGGTTCTACTTCGCGAGATAGAACGCTGGTCGTGCACGACGGCGAGACGACGGCAGAGGCGGTGGGGGCGGCGTCGGATGCGAAGGGCGTCAAGGCCGCGCTCGCGAACGCACGGCCGACGGACCAGGGCGACGGCGCGGCCAGCCCGAGCACCGACGCCGCCCCCACCGCCGGACCCGACCACGCCGCCCAACCCAGCCCGAGCACCGACGCCGCCCCCACCGCCGGACCCGACCAGAACGTGCTGCTCCCCCAGGGCGACCTCGCGGCAGAGACGATGCAGGACGGGTTGCGTGACCTCGGGTACACCCCGCACGTCGTCACCGTCTACCGCACCGTCACGCACGCCCTCGCCCCGGAGGTCGTCACGGCCTGGCAGGCAGGCGAGATCGACGCCGTCGTGCTCACGTCGGGCAGCGTCGCGCGCGAGGTCGCGCGGCAGCTCGGCCCGCGCGACGACGTGGCGGGCGTCGCGATCGGCGAGCCGACCGCCCGGGCGGCGCGCGCCGTCGGGCTGCGGCTCGACGCCGTGGCCGAACGACCCACCGACGCCGCGCTCGCCATCGCCGTGAACGTGGCCCTGACCACCGTCCTGTCAGCCGCTCAGGTCGCTCCCGTGGCCTCACGTGCTGACACGAGCGACGAAGGAGACCCCTCGTGACCCACCAGCTTCCCGTCGGGCACCACCGGCCCCGGCGCCTGCGGACGAGCCCGCGTGTGCGGCGGCTGGTCGCCGAGACGCGCGTGCACGCGTCGGACCTCGTGCTGCCGCTGTTCGTCAAGGAAGGGCTCACGGAGCCGCGGCCGATCTCGTCGATGCCGGGCGTCGTGCAGCACACGGAGGCGACGCTCGCCGACGCGGTGCGCGACGCCGCGCGCGCGGGGGTCGGCGGCGTCATGCTGTTCGGCATCCCGGCCGAGCGCGACGCGACCGGGTCGCAGGGGGACGCCGAGGACGGGATCCTGCAGCGCGGGATCCGGATCGCGGTCGAGGCCGCCCGGGAGCACCCCGGGGGAGGTCCTGTCGTCATGGCCGACACGTGCCTCGACGAGTTCACGGACCACGGGCACTGCGGCGTCCTGACCACCGGCCGCGACGGGGGCGTCGTCGTCGACAACGACGCGACGCTCGACCGCTACGCGTCGATGGCCATCGCGCAGGCGCGGGCGGGCGCGGACGTCGTGGCGCCGTCGGGCATGATGGACGGCCAGGTCGGCGTGATCCGCGAGGCGCTCGACGCCGCGGGGTTCTCCGACGTCGGCATCCTCGCCTACTCGGCGAAGTACGCGAGCGCGTTCTACGGGCCGTTCCGCGAGGCCGTGGACTCGGCGCTGCAGGGTGACCGGCGGACGTACCAGATGGACGCGGGCAACGCGCGCGAGGGGCTGCGCGAGGCGGACCTCGACCTCGCCGAGGGCGCGGACATGGTCATGGTGAAGCCCGCGGGGTCGTACCTCGACGTGCTGGCCGCGGTCGCGGAGATGTCGCCGGTGCCGGTCGCGGCGTACCAGGTGTCGGGCGAGTACGCGATGGTTGAGGCCGCCGCGGCGAACGGTTGGATCGACCGGCGCGCGGCGGTCACCGAGTCGGTGCTGGGCATCAAGCGTGCGGGCGCGGACGTGATCCTCACGTACTGGGCGACGGAGCTCGCGGGCTGGTTGGACGAGAACGACGGAAGGACGCGGGCATGACGGACACCGGCGGTTTCGGGACGGCGGCGGCCGCCCAGGCGGAGAACGCGGCACTGTTCACGGCACCGGGCGCGGGCGCGACCGACAACCACGCCGCGTTCGTGCGCGCGCAGGGCGTGCTGCCGGGCGGCGTCAGCTCCCCGGTGCGGGCGTACGGGTCCGTAGGCGGCGACCCGCGGTTCCTCGCGTCGGCGCGCGGCCCGTACGTGACGGACGTCGCGGGGCGCGAGTACGTCGACCTCGTGTGCTCGTGGGGGCCGGCGCTGCTCGGGCACGCGCACCCGGACGTCGTCGCCGCGGTCCAGGAGGCGGCGGCGCGCGGGTTGTCGTTCGGCGCGCCGACGCTCGGCGAGGTCGAGCTCGGGGAGGAGATCCGCCGTCGGGTCCCGGCCGCGGAGCGCGTACGACTCGTGTCGACGGGCACCGAGGCGACGATGACGGCGATCCGCCTGGCGCGGGGCGTCACCGGCCGCGACGTCATCGTGAAGTTCGCCGGCTGCTACCACGGGCACGTGGACGCGCTGCTCGCGGAGGCCGGCTCGGGCGTCGCGACGCTCGCCCTGCCCGGGTCCGCGGGCGTGACCGAGGCGAGCGCGGCCGAGACGCTCGTGCTGCCGTACAACGACCTCGCGGCGGTCGAGGCGGCCTTCGCGGAGCGCGGGTCGGAGATCGCCGCGGTCATCACCGAGGCGAGCCCCGCCAACATGGGCGTCGTGCCGCCCGCGGAGGGCTTCAACGAGGGCCTGCGCCGCATCACGGCCGCGCACGGCGCACTGCTGGTCCTCGACGAGGTGCTCACGGGCTTCCGCGTCGGGCCGAGCGGCTGGTGGGGCCTCGAGAACGCGGTGCTCCGCGGCCAGGGCGCCGACGGGTACACGCCCGACCTGTTCACGTTCGGCAAGGTCGTGGGCGGCGGGATGCCTGTGGCCGCGGTCGGCGGCCCGGCGACGGTCATGGACCAGCTCGCGCCGCTCGGTCCCGTGTACCAGGCGGGGACCCTGTCGGGGAACCCGGTGGCCGTCGCGGCGGGCCTCGCGACGCTGCGCCTCGCCGACGACGCGGTGTACGCGCACGTGGACGGCGTCGCCTCGGTGCTCTCGAACGCCGTCGGCGACGCGCTCGACGCGGCGGGGGTCGCGCACCGCGTGCAGCGCGCCGGGTCGCTGTTCTCCGTGTTCTTCGGCGACCTCGCCGCGAGCGCCGGGGTGCGCGACTACGCGCAGGCCCAGGCGCAGGAGACGTTCCGGTACCGCGCGTTCTTCCACGCGATGCTCGACGCGGGGGTCAACCTGCCGCCGTCGGTGTTCGAGGCGTGGTTCGTGTCCGCGGCGCACGACGACGCGGCGGTGTCCCGCATCCTCGACGCCTTCCCCGCCGCGGCCCGCGCCGCCGCCGAGGCCTCCCCGACCTGACCCCGCACTGGCGCCGAGCACGATGTTGGTGCCGTTATCCGGCGGATAACGGCACCAACGTCGTGTTCGACCGCGTGGAACCACGTTCTCGACGGCGCGGGTCGTGCCGCGCGTGCGGTCGTGCTCGACTGCGACGGGCGGGTCAGTACGTCGTGCCGGACGTGGCGGCCTGGCCCGCCTGCCTGCCGAGCGAGCGGATCTGGAACCCGAACGCGATGAGCATGACGCCCCACAGGATCGCGAAGACCGCGATGATCCAGACGATCGAGACGAGCCCGGCGTTCACGTTGAACAGCACGAGGAGACCGAAGACGAGCGCGAGCAGGCCGGCGAAGACGCCCCAGCCCCACCCGCTGCCGGGTGCCTTGCGGAGCTCGAGGCTCGCGATCGTCTGGAACAGGCCGTAGACGACGGCCCAGAACCCGACGATCCACGTGAGGACGATCGCGGTCTTGCCCGGCCAGACGAGCAGGACGATACCGACGGCGAGGCCCAGCACGCCCATGGTCACGAGGACGGCCGTGCCGTTGCCCGTGCCGCGGCGGCGGAGGCCCTCGACGATCTCGACGATCCCGTCGACGATCGCGAAGATCCCGATCACCCAGATGATCGCCGCGGCCGTGATGTCGGGCCACGCGATGGCGACGATGCCGAGGACGATGGCGAGCACGCCGCGCAGGACGGGCCAGTACCAGACCTGCTTGGCGGTGCTCGAGAAGGCGGCGAGCATCGGGTCCTGGGTCACCATCGGTCTCTCCCTCGTCTGACGGCCACGACGCGACGGCCGGATCCCCGGCGGTGTCGCATCCCGCTTCGTTCCTCATGAAACACCCAGGAATTGCGCGTGTCGCGGCGAAGCGCGCGTTTCGCCCGCTCTCAGGCGCGGACGGGACGGGGTGCGACGGCGGGCGCAGGCGCGTGCCGCCGTCGGGCACCCCAGACCACGAGCCCCGCGAGCGCGATCATCCCGGCGAACGCGAGGACCGGTCCGGCGAAGAACGGGCCGATGCGCTTCTCGGCGACGACGGAGTACGTGGCCGCGTACGCGCCGTCCGAGGCCGCGGGCGCGAACGCGAAGTCGGAGACGATCTGGGTCGCCGGCTCGTCGAAGTCCTGCTCGTGCGCCGTCACGAACCCACCCCCGGCGAGGAGCGCGGCGAGCTCGTCGGAGTCGACCGTGCCGGGGTCGACCCGTCCGGCGAACCGGAGCGTCGGCTCGTCGAGCTCGGCCGTCGGGTCGACCCGGTCGACCCGGTGGTCCGCGAGCACGTAGGTCCGCGTGCTCTGCGCGTCCTCCGCGACGACCGACATCCGCATCGGGTAGACGAGCGAGCCGCTCGGGAACGTCACCCGGAGGGGCTGGAGGGTCCCGTTGAACGCGGCCGCCTCCTCGGGCGCCATCCGCGCCGCGACGAACGACCACCCCTCGGCGACGTAGGGCGAGAGCGCCGTCGCGGTCGACGACGGGAGCTGGAAACCGCGCTCGACGAGCCACGCGTCCAGGGCCGCGGTGTCGGTCGCGGCGAGCGTCGTGACGTCGAGGGGCCCGAGGCGCACCTCGCCGAGCACCTCGACCCCGGGAGCCGCGCCCGCGCCGTCGCCCCCACCCGCCCCGAACCTGAGGTCGGGCCACCACCGGTGCTCGGAGACGACGGCGCGCGGCCGGGTGATCTCGTCGAGCTCGCGGAAGACCTCGGGGTCGGCGAGCGCGACCTCCGCCGGCGCGGGGGTCGGCAGGATCAGCCCGACCTCCGGGGCGTTCGACAGCGCGGCGAGCTCGAGGAGCATCGTCTCGGTGGTGCCGTCCCACTGGAGCACCGCGGTCTCCTGGGAGACCGACGTGTCGTAGGCGGGGGCGTCGACGAGGCCCCCGCACGCGCACGCACCGGCCGGCGGCGCTGCGACGACGACCCCGCCCGCGACCGCGAGCGCGGCTGCGGCCACACGCACCGCCCGTCGCGCCCCGGCCGCCCTGCCCATGTCTGGGAGCGTAGGACGGCCTCCGGCGCCGTGCGCGCCGAGCGCTCGCCGGGCGACGAATCGTGATGCCCTCGTGACAGGAAGCGCCCGAGCGGGGTCGGTCAGGCGACCGCCGCCTGCACCGCGAGGTACGCCAGCACCCCGAGCACGAGCGCCCACAGCCCGACGGCGATCACTCCCCAGACGAACACGCGGACCTTCGGCGCCCCGAAGCTGACCATGGCCGCGGCGGTCACGTGGCTGGGCAGGAGCAGCGGCCCGAGGAGGCTGACGCCCGGCACGCCGTAGCGGTCGAACACGCGCCGCATCCGCTGGCGCTTCGGGTCCACCTCCTCGACCTTCCCGGCGCCACGCCTGCGGGTGACGCCGGAGCGCGCCGCCCCGATCAGCCAGACCACGGCCGCGAGCGCGAGCGCATTGCCGACGATCGCGACGGGGATCGCGACGAACGGGTTGATGCCCGCGAAGATGCCGAGCACCGCCGCGCCCTCTGCCTCGACGTAGGGGATCGCGCCGGCGAGCAGCACGCCGACCCATCGCAGCAGCGGCGGGAGGTCGAGCGTGAAGTCCTGCAGTGCGGTGACGACGTCGTTCATGACGAGCCTCTCGTTGGTGGTACGACCACCGTCCCCCGCGATCCGCCGGCCGGACAGTGCGCGCCGTCACCGGCGGAGGTGCGTCCGTCACGCCGCAGGCATGACACGTGTCACGACGGCGGTCGCCCGAGGCGTGCGCCGTCGTCCGCCACTTGACCTCTTGATACCCTCAGGGGGTATGGTGGAGGCATGACCGACACGACCGAGACCCTGGCCGCGGGCGACCAGCACGCCGTCCACAGCGGCCCGCACGGCTACGCGTCCGACAAGGACGCGTACCTCAAGCGCATGCGCCGCATCGAAGGCCAGGTCCGCGGCATCGCCCGCATGATCGACGAGGACGTCTACTGCATCGACATCCTCACGCAGGTGTCCGCCGTGACCAAGGCGCTCCAGGCCGTGAGCATCGGCCTCGTCGAGGACCACCTGGGGCACTGCGTCGTCGACGCGGCCCGCCAGTCCGAGGAGGAGGGCGCGGCCAAGGTCAAGGAGGCCGCCGACGCCATCGCCCGCCTCGTCCGCAGCTGACCCACCCCCACACCCGAGGAGCACCATGAGCACCGTCACCACCCTGGGCGTCACCGGCATGACCTGCGGCAACTGCGTCGCGCACGTCACCAAGGACCTCGAGGCCGTCACCGGCGTCGAGAACGTCAGCGTCGAGCTGCGCGTCGGCGAGGCGTCCGAGGTCACGGTCTTCTCCGACGACCCGCTCGACGAGGCCGCGCTGCGCGACGCCGTGGACGAGGCCGGCTACGCCGTTGCGACGCTCGAGGTCCAGCAGGACGCGCTCGCCGCCCAGTACGCCGAGCAGGCGGGCGAGAAGCAGAAGGCGCACGACTGCGCGTGCGGCTGCGGCACCGCGAGCGCCGACGACGTGCCCGCCGCGAAGACCTACGACCTCCAGGTCCCGCCCCGCGCCTGACCCGGTCGCGACGTGTCAGCAACCCACGGGTCCCCGCACCCGTGACGCGCTGACAACACCCGACCGGTGTGACCTGTCAGCGACCCACCGGTACCCGCACCCGTGACACGCTGACAACGTTCGCCCCGGTGCCCGACGACGGACCGCGCCTCGACCGCACGAGGTCGCCTCCGCCGTCGGGAACGACCCGCGGACCGCCCGCCGACCGTCGCCACCGCGACCCGGGCCCTCCGCGCCGCGCCGCGCCCTCCAGAACGGGCCGCGCCCCCGCCGCGACGTCCGCCACCCCGGACCGCCGCCGGTGACCTCCAGCCGAGCACCCGTCGAGGAGTCACCCTGATGACCGCCCAGCCCACGCCCACCCCGGCCCCGACCGCCTCGCCCGGCGGCCTCGTCGACGGTCGACCGTTCGCCGAGGTCGACCTCGCGATCGAGGGCATGACGTGCGCCTCGTGCGTCGCGCGCGTCGAGAAGCGGCTCAACCGCGTCGAGGGCGTCACCGCCACCGTCAACCTCCCCCTCGAGAGCGCGCACGTGACGCTCGCGTCGGACGTCACGGACGCCGACCTCGTCGCCGCCGTCGAGAAGGCGGGCTACACCGCCCGCGTCACCACCCGCCGCACCGCAGCACCGACACCCGCACCCGGCCACGGCGCTCCCACGACGAACCAGGGTTCTACCTCGGCAGACCAGGGCTCTACCTCGGCAGACCAGGGTTCTACCTCGCGAGGTAGAACCCTGGTCATGCGCGATGACGAGACGACGGCCGAGGCGGTGGGGGCGGCGTCGGATGCGAAGGGCGTCAAGGCCGCGCTCGCGAACGCACGGCCGACGGACCAGGGCGACGGCGCGGCCAGCCCGAGCACCGACGCCACCCCCACCGCCGGACCCGACCAGAAGACCGGACCCGACCAGAAGACCGACCGCCGCGGCACGGAGCTGCTGCGTCGCCTGCGCGTCGCGGCGGTGCTCACCGTCCCGGTCGTCGCGCTGTCGATGATCCCGGCGCTGCAGCTCCCGGGCTGGCAGTGGGTCGTCGCCGTGCTCGCGCTGCCGGTCGTCACCTGGGCGGCGTGGCCGTTCCACACGGCCGCGTTCCGCGCCGCCCGGCACGGTGCGTCGACGATGGACACGCTCGTCTCGCTCGGCGTGATCGCCGCGACCCTGTGGTCGCTGTGGGCGCTTCTGCTGGGCGGCGCGGGTGAGATCGGCATGCGGATGCAGCCGACGCTGATCCCGTCACGCGACCACGGTGCTGACCCAGGTGGGACACCGGAGCTGTACTTCGAGGTCGCGGCGGTCGTCACGACGTTCCTCCTCGCGGGCCGGTACGCCGAGCACCGGTCGAAGCGTCGCGCGGGCGACGCGCTGCGCTCGCTGCTCGAGCTGGGCGCGAAGGACGCCGATCGCGTGGTGCTCGCGGCGGACGGCACACCCCGCACGGGCGCCGACGGCGCCCGGCTCACCGAGCGCGTGCCGGTCGCCGAGCTGGTCGTCGGCGACGTGTTCGTCGTGCGGCCGGGCGAGAAGGTCGCGACGGACGGCGTCGTGCTCGAGGGGTCGAGCGCCGTCGACACGTCGCTGCTCACGGGCGAGCCGGTCCCGGTGGACGTCGGTCCCGGCGACGACGTCACGGGCGCGACGGTCAATGCGTCGGGCGCGCTGCTCGTGCGGGCGACGCGTGTGGGCGAGGAGACGACGCTCGCGCAGATCGGGCGGCTCGTCACGCAGGCGCAGACGGGCAAGGCGCCGGTGCAGCGGCTCGCGGACCGCATCTCGGCGGTGTTCGTGCCGATCGTGCTGGTGCTTGCTGTCGCGACTCTCGCGGCCTGGTTGCTCGCGGGCGCGGGGACGCAGTTCGCGTTCACCGCTGCCGTCGCCGTGCTCATCATCGCGTGCCCGTGCGCCCTGGGGCTCGCGACGCCGACGGCCCTGCTCGTGGGGACCGGTCGCGGCGCGCAGCGCGGCGTGCTCATCAAGGGCCCGGAGGTCCTCGAGTCGACGCGACGCGTCGACACGGTGGTGCTCGACAAGACCGGCACCGTGACCCAGGGCGCGATGGCGCTCGAGGCCGTGGTGACGCCGTCGGGCACGCTGACGCTCGGCGACCTGTCAGCGGAGGGTCGCCCTCTGCCGCGACCAGCGGCTGACAGCTCGAGCGACGCCGACGCGCGCGACGCCCTGCGCCACGCGGGAGCCGTCGAGGCGCTGAGCGAGCACCCGATCGCCCGGGCGATCGCCGCCACGTCCGCGGCTCCCGTCACCGAGGCGACCTCCCGCGACACGGGCGTGGGGGCCGACGGTGTCGCGATCGGCTCCCTGCAGGCGTTCGGCTTCCGCAGCGCTCCCGGCGGCGGGGTCGAGGCCGTGGTCCGCACCGCGCACTCCGGACTCTCGGTCGGCGGGGACGGCGCGGGTCTCAACGCGCGGCGCGTGCTCGTGGGGCAGCCGTCGTGGCTCGCGCGCGAGGGCGTGGCGAGCGACCCCATGCTCGACACCGTGTTCGCCGACGCCGAGACGACCGGGGCGAGCGCCGTCGTCGTCGCGTGGGACGGGAAGGCTCGCGCGGTGCTCGTGCTGCGCGACCCCGTGAAGCCGACGTCCGCCGAGGCCGTGCGCGAGCTCAAGGAGCTCGGCCTGCGGCCCTACCTCCTCACCGGCGACGGCGAGGGCGCGGCCCGCGAGGCGGCGCGCGCCGTCGGGATCGCGGAGACCGACGTGATCGCGCGCGTGCTCCCGGACCAGAAGGTCGACGTCGTCGCCCGCCTGCAGCGGGAGGGGCGCGTCGTGGCGATGGTCGGCGACGGCGTGAACGACGCCGCCGCGCTCGCCACCGCGGACCTCGGGCTCGCGATGGGCACGGGGACGGACGTCGCGATCGAGGCGAGCGACCTCACACTCGTGCGCGGCGACCTGCGCAGCGCCGCGACCGCGATCCGGCTCTCGCGCCGGACGCTGCGGATCATCAAGCAGAACCTGTTCTGGGCGTTCGCGTACAACGTCGCGGCGATCCCGCTCGCCGCGGCGGGTCTGCTCAACCCGATGATCGCGGGGGCGGCGATGGCGGCGAGCTCGGTGCTCGTCGTCGGGAACTCGCTGCGCCTGCGTCGCGCCGTCTGACACCGTCGCCGAGCACGACGTCAGGCGCAGTCGAACACGACGTTGCTGTCGCCATCCGGCGGATGACGACAGCAACGTCGTGTTCGGCGCGGGGGTGGTCAGCGGAAGCGGCGGCCCTCGTCACGGCGGTACGCGCCGACGGCCAGGGCGGCGAACAGCACCGTCCAGCCGATGAGCACCGGCCACGCGAGCCCGTACGCCGGCTCGCCCGTGAGCGCCTGGACGAGCAGGTCACGGCCGGCGCGTGTGGGCGTCGCCTGCGAGATGGTGTCGAGCCAGTCGGCGAAGAGGAACGGCGGGAGGAACAGGCCGCCCACGAACGCGAGCGGGAAGAGGATCACCTGCACCACCGGCAGCGCGGCCTTCGCGGACAGCGAGTACCCGATCGCCATGCCGAGCAGGACGAACGGCACGGACACCAGCAGCACCGTCCCGACGCCCGCGAGGAGCTGGCTCCACGTCACCGACGCGTCGGTGAACAACCACGCGATGAGGATGAGCGGCACGACCCCGAACAGCGAGAAGATCCCCCCGTTGAGGATGCG
Source organism: Cellulosimicrobium sp. BMG9.22 (assembly GCF_059159975.1). Classification (NCBI taxonomy): domain Bacteria; kingdom Bacillati; phylum Actinomycetota; class Actinomycetes; order Micrococcales; family Promicromonosporaceae; genus Cellulosimicrobium; species Cellulosimicrobium sp. BMG9.22. The sequence continues at coordinate 60,425 of NZ_JBZGBY010000025.1, forward strand.
GGCGATCATCCGCGGCGCGGGCCCGGCGGGCAGCGAGCGCACGAACGGGTCGAACGGGAGCTGACGGTCCTCGGCGACCCCGAGCCCGTACGTGAACAGGCTCGCCGAGCAGATCGCGAAGAGGCCGAGCGACGCGACGGCCGTGGTCGCCGCGACGGGGTCGCCCGCGACCTCCTGCTGCGGCACGACGAAGAAGAACATCGCGAGCGCCGGGAAGAACATGTTGCCGAGCACCGCGATCGGCACGCGGACGGTCTCCAGGAACTGGTACTTGAGGTGCAGCCAGGTGAGCTGCACCGGGCCGGGCGCGGCCGGCGTGCGGGCGGGGACGGCACCCCCGGTGGTCGTGGTGCTCATCGTGCGTCTCCCGTCGCGTCGGTGGTGGTCGAGCCGTGGGTGGTCACGTCGTCCCGCGCGGGTCGGACGTCGCGCGCGACCATCTCCTCGAACGCCTCCTCGAGGCTCGCCCCGCGGATCTCGAGGTCGTGGAAGTCGACGCCCGAGGTGACGAGCTCGCGCACGAGCCCGTCGCCGTCGGCCGTGTAGAGCTCCTGCCGGCCGTCGCCCGAGCGCTCGGCCCGCACGACGCCGGGCCACCCGGCGAGGTCCGTCGCGGACCCGACGACGACCCGACGCAGCGCCACGCGCCGCAGGATGTTGTCGAGCGAGTCGTCGGCCTTGACCACGCCCTGGTCGATGACGACGACGCGCTGCGCGAGCGCCTGCACCTCCTCGAGGTAGTGGCTGGTCAGCAGGACCGTGCCGCCGTCGGCGTGGTACGTGCGGATGGCGTCCCACAGGGCCTGGCGCGCGCCGACGTCCAGCCCTGTCGTCGGCTCGTCGAGCAGGACGACGCGCGGCCGGCCGACGAGCGAGAGCGCCACCGCGAGGCGGCGCTTCTGCCCGCCGGACATCGCGCCCGTCTGCCGGCCCGCGAGGTCGGAGAGGCCGAACTGCTCGAGCAGGTCCGCCGTGGGGACCGGGTCGGGGTAGTGCCCGCCGACGAAGTCGACGACCTCCCGCACCTTGAGCGTCGCGGGCAGCCCCGTCTCCTGCGGGGTCAGGCCGAGAGCGACGCGGCTGCGCGCGTCGCGCGGGTCCCCGCCGAACAGGCGGACGGTCCCGGAGTCCGGCTTGCGCTGGCCGCTGATCAGCGAGAGCAGCGTCGACTTGCCCGCGCCGTTGGGCCCGAGCAGCCCGACGAGCTCGCCCGCACCGACGGTGAGGGACACGTCGTCGAGCGCGACGACCTCGCCGAACCGCCGCGTCACGTGGTCGACGGCGACCACCGGCGGGTGGGTGCCCGTGCGCGACGGCGCGCGGTCGGGTCGGTCGGTCGGGGCGTGCCCCGCTTGCTGCATGTGCTCGGTGCTCATGCTCCGGCTCCCTTCAGGAGGGTGTTCAGTGCGGTCGTGTAGTCCTCGAACGCCGACCGGCCGCGAGCCGTGAGGGCGAGGTAGGTGGCCGGCGTGCGGCCCTCGTGGGTCTTGGTGACGCGGACGTAGCCCGCGTCCTCGAGCTTGCGCAGGTGGGTGGACAGGTTCCCCGCGGTCATGTCGAGCAGCTTGCGGAGCTTGGGGAACGACAGCTCGTCCCCCTCGCCGAGCGCGGCGAGCGTCGCGACGACGCGCAGCCGGGCGGGGGCGTGGATGACCGGGTCGAGCTCGCCATCAGGCATCGCCCACCTCCCCGTCGCCGTGCGGCCGGGGGGACGGGCCCGCGAGGCCGCGGCGCCGTCGTCGGACGAGCAGGAGGTGCGAGACCAGCGCCATGACGAGGAACCCGCCGCCGCCGAGCAGCGCCATGACGAGGTAGGTGAGCGGGAGCCCCGCGAACGTGGCGACCGCCGCGACAAGGAGGATCCACAGGCCGAGGACGAACAGACCGCGGTCGGCGAAGGCCGCCGCCCCGCCGAGGTAGAGCAGGCCCACGACGACGCACGCGAACGCATTGCTCGCGAGGGCCAGGACCTCTTCGGACGCCCCCGCTCTGGCGAGGCCCCCGAGCACGAACCCGTAGGTCGTGAAGCCGAGCATCCACGACCATCCGTACATCGCGCCGGAGCGCGCACTGACCCCCCGCGTCCCGGCGGTGCGCGTGACGCTGTGGACGATCGTGAAGACGACCGCCGCCGCGATCAGGCTGAAGAAGACCCAGAACGCCCACGGCTCCGGCTCGCCGCCCACCACCGCGGAGCGGCCGGTCGTCAGCTGTGCGGACGAGGGGTGTTCCGCGGTGCGCAACGAGCTCGTCCACAGGCAGAGGTAACCGACGAGCCATGCGGTGCCCCAGGCGAGGTAGAGGAGTCGCGCGTCCGGCTCGGTCGCCTCGCGCGCACGCTCCTGCTGCTCGCGGATGAGCCGCAGGGACTCGGCGGGGTCGAAGGCCGGCTCGGCCGGCGGGCGCGGCGACGGTTCGTCGCCGCGGTCGTCGTGCTCGTTCGACATGTGCGTGATCCTCGCAGAGTAGTTTGTGCCGCAAACTTGTTTGTAGCGTGCCACGTCCCGAGGCCGAGCACAACCCCCGGTACCAGACCTGCCGAGCACGACGTTGCTGTCGTTCTGGGGCCGAGAACGACAGCAAGCCCGTGCTCGACGCGGAGAAGGGTCGTGGTCGGCGTCCAGACGGCGTCGACGCCTCTCCCGGCGACCGGTGCTATAACCGGACGGTGCCCGACCTGACAGCATCCAGCGCCGCGACGACGCCCGAGCCGGGGCCGACGACAGCCGGGCCCGCCGCGACGTCCGTCTCCCCTGCGCGCCCGGACCGGGCCGCCCGGCGCCGGATCGGCGCGGAGATCTGGATCGTCCTCGGCCTGAGCCTCGGCAAGTCGGCGGTGTACGCGATCATCAACATCGTCGCGCGGCTCACGGCCGGGACCCCGCTGGGCGAGCAGTCGGCGAGCCTCAACGTCAGCCGATCAGCGCGCCCCTACCTCGACCTCACGTACCAGCTCGTCGGGATCTTCTTCGCGGTGCTGCCCGTCGCGCTCGCGTTGTACCTGCTCAGCGCTCGGGGCAGGTCCGCCGTGCGGGCGATCGGGCTCGACGGCTCCCGTCCGCTCAAGGACGTCGGCTGGGGCTTCGCGCTCGCCGCCGCCATCGGGATCCCGGGGCTCGCGTTCTACGCGCTCGGCCGCGTCCTCGACATCACGGTCGAGGTCCAGGCGTCGGCCCTCAACGCGGCGTGGTGGACGGTTCCGGTGCTCATCCTCGCTGCCCTGCAGAACGGGCTGCTCGAAGAGGTCATCGCCGTCGGCTACCTCTTCGAGCGCACGCGCGACCTCGGCTGGGGCCGCGTGAAGTTCGTCGTCGCCAGCTCGCTGCTGCGCGGGTCGTACCACCTGTACCAGGGGTTCGGGCCGTTCGTCGGCAACGTCGTCATGGGCGTCGTCTTCTCCTGGTTCTACACGAGCCGCTGGGGCCGGCACCGCGTCATGCCGCTCGTCGTCGCGCACACCCTGCTCGACGTCGTCGCGTTCGTCGGCTACGCCCTCCTCCCCCTCGAGTGGAAGCAGTCCCTGGGCCTCGCCTGATCGAGTGCCGGCAGGGCGGCGCCGGTGCTCGGGGCACGTTGGGCGTGCTGTGGTCGGGTCCGTGTAGGGCGTGCTGTG